>PUKL01000057.1 GCA_003552275.1 Mollicutes bacterium | reverse complement strand
CACAATCGTCCCACAAAAGCCCCCTGAACTTGCCGGGAGACTTTATTGCATCTTTTGTATTTGTGGCACTGTTGATTTCACAGTATGCTTCAATAAACTTATCCACACAAAACTGCCCAAATCCCTCAGTCTGCCCGTCTGTCACCACATAATCACCTTGCTTGATATTAATCATCTCATTTCCCCCAGTTTTCTCAGATAAACTTCTGCCAAGCGGTGTTGGTGCTTGAGTGGGATGAAATCCTCCACCACAAGCATGTGAGCCTCCACCCTCTCTCGGTTGAAATCGACTCCATCAGGCCCCATAGCGTGAAATATTTCATTCAGCATCTCTATGGCAATCAACCTATCGTAAGCCATCTTGAATGACTTGTCAAACACATCCGTGCCCATGATATAGTTGATATCCTCCTTGTGGTCATCTTCAAGGAAATAGTGGAAACTTATTTCGTGGTCAATCATGCATTCTCTCCCAGCCAATTAAAATACCACCCCTTGGCAATAGCGGGCACAGACTTGCCAACATCTTTCTTCTCAAGTCCCCACTCAGCCATTGTGTCAGATTCTTCTTTGATAATATCATTGAAAATCCATCGGATGAAGTGTCCAGTGGATTTCTCTGACAGATCGTGTCCCATCTCCTTCAGGAAGTCAATAGCCTGATTCATACGGGCTTCTGTTACATAATTCTCAGCAAACTCTTTCAGCTTACGGCTGTGCTCAAGGTCTTCTGGAGATTTCAGCTTACTCACCTTGCTGGCAGAGTGCTTGTCCCCCTTCACCTTCATTGTATGCCCTCCACCAGTCCATACAACGCCTTCTCCCACACCTTTCACACCAAAGGAGGCAGCTACAGGGCATTCAGCCTCAACAGCTTCTGTAATGGCCACAAGGCGCTGCTGGCATTCCTCTGGGAAGTTCACGTTGAGAGTTTCTTTGAAGGTGGGAAATTCATAGACGCTGTAAATTCCCATTTCTTTATCAGAAACACCCTCACGCTTGATTACAGCGTCCCCGCCATCACCATATTGAACAGCGAATGTCACGAACATTTTTGGGAGTTCGCTAATGCCAACACTTCTCTGGATACCTTGTCCACACCACTCTCCAAAAATCGTTATAGGGCCATCATAAAGGTCTAGCTGATAAATAAGGGATTCTAAATCTATCACACCAAACTGAGAGAAGTGATTGGCAAAGCCAGAATTATCATCCTCAGTGGTGATTACC
This sequence comes from Mollicutes bacterium, assembly GCA_003552275.1. Lineage (GTDB taxonomy): Bacteria > Bacillota_I > Bacilli_A > Izemoplasmatales > Izemoplasmataceae > T1SED10-81. Next base: position 2,085 of record PUKL01000057.1, on the reverse strand, counting down.
CTATTCCGAGACTGAAAGCTGATAAAACCATTCTCATCAATACGAATGCCAGCGTTAGTCCCATGCAGCTTCACTGTGCCAGTGATCTCCACTTCACTAAGCCCGTCAAATTTACACTTCTTAATGAAATGGCGAAACTGCTCAATACTTGGAAATTTGTTGAATACGCTCATAATTCCTCCCATTCTTAATTTAGCAAAACATCTGTACAGCTTATACGTCACTTTTAAGCCTGTCAACCCCTTCCCCCACATAATCCCTCCCCTTAAACGAAAAAAGCCCTCACAAATGATCTGTAAGGGCTGCTAGGGTAGATTATTTAGGTTGTTGGGGTGAATAGCTCCCTAACACTGTCCACCTTGGTTTGAGATGAGAGATTTTTGCCAATATACTCTCTCACCACCTTGTTTGCACACTTGCCGTCGTACACTTGCCAGAAACAGGGTAGATATATCTTGTCAAACTTGCTCTTAGCCCACTGAGCCACTTCTTTACGTGCCATATTGTGCTCAAGTAGATGTTCTGCTGCACAGTCCAGCATATCCACGGTTTCTTGAACTCCTTCAAGGAAGTTTCTCTCATACTCCCTCACATACTCCCAGTCTTCCTCATCCAGAATGCCCACCAAATCATCCACACCATCATCCAACACAATCTGAATTAAATTCTTCTCATTGGTGATACTATCCTTGACGCGATGCTTCAGAACGTATTCATCAGCCTTAAACTTGATGCGATAGCCGTTTGACCATACCAACACAACACCCTCACGATCCTTCCACTCACGGATGTCTTGGATGGAGATGTTTCTGTAGATTTTACTGACGGGCACCTCAAGAATACTGGAAAGAATCTCCAGATTATCTCTGTCAAGATACTCCCCCGTAATGGTATCCCTGACGGCCAACAGAACTAGGCCCGTGTTATCATATCGGATAACAATTCTGTTGTTTGGGGACACGTATTCAAAAATTGGGGTGTGTCCATCATTCAGCAGGTGTCCACAAAGATCATAAAACTCGGCGCTCATCGCCGTCTCTTCCTCACATCGCAAACTAACATCTGTGACCCCAGCTTTGGTGCCCAATCGAACAGAGCCATCTTGCATGATGATTGGAGTGATCAGGCTACCATCCAACTTTTCGTGAATCTCGTAGTCATTATCAAAATACTCTGCCTCAAGAGCTTTATTCTCACCAAGATTGAAGAACTTGGCTGGAGGGCGGCACATGATACGTCCGTCAGGATAGAATTTAATGCCTCTTGCCTCCATAGTTTCCATGGAATCAAAAGTATCATCTCCCTGATATACATAGTCAATCACGGTGTAGTCATCCTTGTGCTTCACCACGAACTCTTTCTTGTGCTCAATAAATGGCAGTACATCTTGGATGTTTTCAATTCTAGGAAATTTCATTTACGGTGATCCTTAATAGTTACGTTATCCAGATTGTTGGGGTTCATTCAACCTTGACTACACTGAACCCGTGGCACTTTTTTCGTTTACCGTGAACACAGGCGCTCAGATTCTTCTTGATATTCTTAGGGTTTGTTGAAATCCCTTTGATTTCACAGATGTACTCTGCTGCATCTGCGAGGCTCCTGAATTGAAAACTATTTTCCCCTGATATAAGCAGTATGGGCACCCCATGATTATCCCTGAATTCTTCAGACCTCTCTTGTAAAGTTTTCATTGAGTGAGTCCCTGTACGATTCTTGTACGCTGCCCTAGAAGCCCTACTCGTATTTTCTGTTAAAGGTATCCATTCACAGTTGTCAGGTTCATAGTTGCCATCATTATCGACCCTTTCTATGCTCAAACCTTCACGATAACCTGCTGCCAAAGCCCAGTCATAAAATGGCAGGTAATCTTGCCATTCTCCACAAACAGTTATACCTCTTCCTCCATATCTATGATAACCCGCAGCTTTTTCATTTTGGCACCTTTGCTTCATGCTGGTCCAAACTTTATACAATTTACTGGAAGACAAGCTTCCTCCTGCTGGTGATTTTCTCCTTCCGGGCATGTCTTTCTTTTTGCATCCACAGGACTTAGTTCCCCCAGATTTTAGATGGTCAGAACGT
>PUKL01000040.1 GCA_003552275.1 Mollicutes bacterium | reverse complement strand
GGCCGAGGACGAAACCTTTGACATCCTCGTCCCGCCACACGAGACAGACGTTCTCCTCGGCCGCGACGAAGCGGCGGAACCCCTCGAGGCTCATCGCGAACTTGGCCCTGTCAAGCAAAAAGACGGCCAATGCATAGACCTTCTCCGTCTCGCTCCCGGCGAACTCGCCGATGGCGGATGAAGGGGGCGAAGAATAGGAAGGGAGCCGTTTGGCCCGATAGCCGATGTTCTCCTCCCTCTCCTCCATCCCCGCCGCCGACAAGGGTGCGCGCACGGCCTCGATCGCGCCTTTCGTCGTCTCGTCTTCGGTCAGGGTCAGCGTGATCCGTCCGCTTGCGCCCGCTGAGCGTTTCAAACGAAAAAGCGCTTCAGAAAGGCTTTCCGCGCTTTCGGTGGCGAAAAAGAGCTCCGTCGAATCATCGGCGTCAGGCTTCAGGAAGAAGACGGTGTCGCCGTAATCGTGGATGCGGGCGTCTTGGGCGGCCAAGAATTCCCTTTCCTCCTCTTCGGAGGGAAAAAGGAAGCGATGTCGCAGCTTGCGGGCTTTTGCGAGAACTTCTTCGACCATGTTGTCTCCCCTTCGTGTTCAGGTATGCTTCGTGTTCGGGTATGCGTATATCGCGCGGACGAGAGACCTCGTCCCCAAAGGAGGAATATCCATGATAAGACATCTGCCGAAAACGGACTATGAAGGCTACGAGTTGCGGTTCGAATACATGCGGGAGGAACATTACGCCGTCGACAAGCACGAAGACGAGAACGTGGTGAGTTTCAAGCTGAAGCGGCGTCCGTTGGAAAAGCCGCAAAAGAAGACTTTCACCGACAAACTATATGGTTCTTGGCTCGAAGCGCCTTCAGCCTACGGCTACTTCGAAAACGACAAATGGCTCGGCGTGATCGAGATCGACCGGCAGCGGTTCGCGAACCGCTTGCGGGTGACTGAACTCCTCGTCTTCGCCGAGCACCGTCGAAAGGGCGTCGGCACCGCTTTGATGGACCGGGCGAAAAAAATCGCGCGCGAAGAGGGGTTCAGAGAGATCATCCTCGAGACGCAAAGCTGCAACACCCGCGCCATCGATTTCTACAGGAGCCAGGGGTTCGGCGTCGTCGGCATCGACACCACCGCCTACTCCAACGCAGACATCGAGAAAGGCGAGGTCAGGATCGAGATGGGACTGTCTTTGGGGAAAGACTAGTCCCTTTTCTTTTGGAGGACCTTCTCGATCGCGGAAAGCCTTTCGGCGAGCGCCCGCTCGAACTTGCTCGTCTGGGCGGGGTCGTAGTAGCGGCGGTCTGTGAGACCGTCGGGGAGGTATTGTTGGCGCACGATGTGCGAATCATGGTCGTGCGGATAGAGATAGGCCTCTTTGTCTTCGAAGTTCTCGACGTTGACAAGATGGTTCGGAACCTTCTTCATCCCGCCTTCGTCTAAGTCCTTCAAGGCCTTGTCGATGGCCTTGTTGGCGCTGTTCGACTTCGGGGAGAGGGCCATCTCGACCACCAACGCGGCGAGGGGGATCCGCGCCTCGGGGAAACCCACGCGCTCACAAGCCCGTGCACAGGCCTCCATCCGGGGGAAGATGGCCGGATTCGCCAGACCGACATCTTCATAGGCGATGACGCTCATCCGCCGGAGGATGCTCTCGAGATCCTCCATCTTGATGAGACGCGCGAGGTAGTGGAGGCTCGCGTCGACATCGCTGCCGCGGATGGACTTTTGGAAGGCGGAGAGGATGTTGTAGTAGTTGTCTTCGTCCTTGTCGAGCTCGAAAGCGGGTGTCAGAACGACTTTTTCAGCCATCTCCAGGGTGACATCCGCGCCAGGATGGGCGATCTCGATGATCTCCAACATGTTGATCGCGGTGCGGATGTCGAGGTTGCTCGAACGGACGACATACCGAAACACCTCGTCGGAAAAGTTGGCAGTCAAATCATCGGGGAACCGTTCCGGCAATTTTTTCAGGAAGGAAAAAAGTTCATCCTCGGAAACCGGCAAAAGCTTCAAAATATGTGTTCGTGAACGAACGGCGGGGTTCACGCTGTGGTATGGGTTGTTTGTCGTCAAACCGATCAAAATCACGTTTCCGGCCTCGACTTCCGGCAACAAAAAATCCTGGATGTCTTTCTTCATCCGGTGGATCTCGTCGACCACGAGCAACGACCCGTAACGTTTCGCCTGCGAAACGATGTCTTTGAGTTGGGCCTTGTTGTCGGTCGAGGCGTTGAAAGTGTGGGTGTTCATCCCGAACTCGTCCGCCACGACGCGGGCGATCGTCGTCTTGCCGATGCCCGGCGGGCCGTAGAGAATCAGACTGAAGAAGCGCTTCCTTTCGACCATCCTGCGGATGATGCCTTCGGGGCCCACCAGGTGGTCCTGGCCGACGACGTCGTCGAGGCTGCGCGGGCGCGCCTTGTGGGCGAGCGGTTGATCATTCATGGACAGACTCCCCTTTCTATCACCCCGATTATACCATTTTTCGGACCCGACCCGCCCTGTTTTCATGGATTCTGCGCCCGAAGACTGCTATAATGGGCTTGGCGGTCTTCATTTCCGACACACCCCCTTGAATTCCCGCTCTCGTGCAGGCAAAGAAGGACGACGGGTGGAAAAACCGCCGCGACAAGGAAAAGCTCTGAGAAACGAAACAAACACCATATTCAAAGGATGAGACCATGCTCGTCAGGACGAACTACCACACCCATCACCGACTTTGCCGCCATGCGCGGGGCACCGCGGCCGATTATGTCCAAAAGGCCCTCGAACTGGGCTTCAGTGAAATCGGCATCTCCGACCATGCGCCGCATGCGCATTTCGACGACGACACCCGCATGCGTCCCGACGAACTCCCACTCTATCTCGCCGACATCGAGAGGACCAGGGGTCTCTACGGCGAGAGGATCCGGATCCTCTCCGGCCTAGAGGTCGAATACGACCCCGAAACGGACGCCTATTACGAGTCGCTCCTGCAAAGGGTGGATTATCTTGTCCTCGGCCAACACTATCTGACGGGAGACCCCGTCAAAAACGGCGTCTCATACACTTTCGACCTCGAAAGCGGTGAAGACCTCATCGCCTACGCAAAAGTCGTCAGAGCGGCGATTTCGACGGGGTATTTCGCTTTCGTGGCCCACCCGGACATCTTTTTGGCCACATACCCCCGTTTCGACGAACATGCCGAGAAAGCGTCGCGGATCATCGCCGAGAGCGCCAAGGAACACGACGTCTTGCTCGAGTTCAACGCCAACGGCATCCGCCGGGGGCTCATCGAGAGTGAGGACGGGAGGCATTACCATTATCCCCGCAAGCCCTTTTTCGACATCGCGAACAGCCTCGGCTGCAAGATTCT
>PUKL01000033.1 GCA_003552275.1 Mollicutes bacterium | reverse complement strand
GACGAAGAAGAAAGCGCGAGCGTCGTCGGCGCCGTGGAGACTTCCGACGAAGTCATGGAAGCCGCACGTGAAGATGACGAAGAAACAAACACGAAGCGGCGCACCCTCGCCACCCCGGCCGCCAGGAAACTCGCCAAGGACCTCGGTGTGGACATCCACACCCTCCAAGGCTCGGGCGAGAAGGGGCGCATCATGAAAGCGGACATCCAAGCCGCGGCGGACAAGAAAGAAGAAACACCCGCCGCAAAGAAAGAGGAAGTCCCCTCCATGCCGTCCATCCCCGAAGAAGGCACAAGGAGAGAGAAGATCTCTTCGCTCCGAAAAAGCGTCGTCAAGGCGATGGACACGTCCAACCGTCTCATCCCCGCCACGACCGTCATGGACGAGTTCGATGTGACGGAACTCGTCAAATTCCGCAAAGAACAAAAAGCCCTGGCCGCAGAAGAGGATGTCAAACTCACCTATCTCCCCTTCATCGTGCGGGCGGTCATCCTCGCCATGAAAGAGTATCCTCTCTTCAACGCAAGTTTCGACCACGAGACCGAAGAGATCGTCTACAAGGACTATGTGAACATCGGCATCGCCGTAGATACGCCCGAGGGACTCGTGGTGCCCAACATCAAGGCCGCGGACAAACGATCGCTCTTTGAAATCGCCAACGAGATCCGCCGCCTCGCCGAAAACGCCCGCGAGAAGAAGCTCACCCTCGACGATCTCAGGAACACGACCTTCTCCATCACGAACTATGGTGCTTTCGGCTCCAAACTGGGCACCCCCGTCATCAAGCATCCCGAGGTCGCCATCCTCGGCGCGGGCGCCATCGAAGAGAAGCCCGTCGTCGAAGACGGCCAAGTCGTCGTCCGTTCGATGTTCCCTATCAGTCTCACGATCGACCACCGCATCATCGACGGTGGCGACGCCGGCCGTTTCATGGTACAATTGAAAAGGTTGTTACAGAATCCGGTGTTGCTACTACTGAAATAGGGAGTGAGACGTTTTGAAAAAACACGAGCTTGTCATCATCGGCGCCGGTCCCGGCGGCTATGTCGCCGCCATCAGGGCCGCGCAACTGGGCATCGACACGGCCGTTGTCGAAAAAGAGGCCGTGGGCGGGGTGTGCCTCAACTGGGGCTGCATTCCCACCAAAGCGCTTCTGAAGAGCGCCAAGGTCTATGAGACCATCAAGAATGCGAAATCGTACGGCATCGACGTCGACAAAGACGCCGTGAATGTCGATTTCAAAAAAGTCATGAAGCGCAAAGAGCGCATCGTGAAAAAACTCACGAACGGCGTGGGCTTCCTCCTCAAGAAGAACAAGGTCACCTTGTACGAAGGCGAAGCCGTCGTCGAAGACGCCCACACCATCAAAGTGGGAGAAGAGACCCTGCAGACGGAAAAACTCATCATCGCCACGGGCGCGCGTCCCGCCGTCCCGCCAATCGAAGGTTTGCAAGAGGGTCTCGAGAGCGGCTTCGTCCTCACGAGCAAACCCTTGCTCGATATCGACCATGTGCCGGAAAAATTGGTCGTCGTGGGCGGTGGTGTCATCGGCACCGAGTTCGCCACCATCTTCAACAGTTTCGGCAGCGACGTCACGATCCTCGAAAGAGAAGAGGACATCCTCCCCGGCGTCGATAACGAAGTGAAGGAACACTTCAAGAAGAAACTGAAGAAGGACAAGATCAAAGTCGTCACCGGGGCGAACGTCGAAACCGTGAAAGACGGTAAAGTCACCTATATGCACGCGGACGAATCGCAAACGCTCGAGGCGGACAAGGTCCTCCTCGCGGCCGGCATGCGGCCCAACACCGAAGGCCTCGAGAAATTGGGCCTCGCGTTGGAAGAAGGGGCGATCAAGACCGACGCCCTCATGCGGACGAACATCGAGGATGTCTATGCCATCGGCGATGTGAACGGAAAGCTTCTGTTGGCCCATGTGGCCTCGAAAGAGGGCATCACCGCCGTCGAACACATGAAAGGCATCGAACGCCCCATGGACTACGACAAGATGCCTTCCGGCATCTACACCTTCCCCGAAATCGCCCAAGTGGGCTTCACGGAAGAAGAAGTCAAAGAGAAGGGCATCGCATACAAAAAAAGCGTCTTCCCCATCACCGCCAACGGGAAAGCGCTCGCCGAAGGTCAATCGGTCGGGCTTGTGAAGATCATCGCCACCAAAGAGATGAACGAGGTCATCGGTGTGCACATTCTCGCCGAAGGTGCGACCGAGATGATCAGCGAAGCCGTCCTGGGCATGACCCTGGAGGCCTTGGCCGACGATATCGCCCATGCGGTGCATCCGCATCCCACTCTCGCGGAGATGGTGATGGAGGCCGCTCACGGTATCACGGACGATCCCATCCACATCTGACAAAAAACAAGGACCGTCATCCCCGAAAAGAGGGAAGACGGTCCTTTTTCAATCAGCGATATCAGTTGAAGATGCAATGGATGACGTCATCGAGGGTGATGTTGAAGAAGTACTCGTCCAAGGGCTCTTTGGCCAAAGCCTTCCGGAAAGCGTCCTCTTCGTAGCGGAGACCTTGGATTTTTTCCTCCAAAGCGGAGAGGTCCTTCGTGCCGAGGAAGTCGCCATAGATCTTCACAGCGGAGATCTTCCCCTCTTTGACGTTGAAATGGAACTCGAGCGTGCCGCCTTCGTAGCGACCACGTTTTTCGATCGAGAAGTCGGGACTCTCGCCGTAGTTCCATTCCCAGCGGTTGTAGCGCTTGTCCATGAGTTCGCGGATCGCTTTGAGGTCGTCCATGTCCAACTCGTAGACATGTTCTTCGATGTCCTCGGTGCCCAAAAGATGGGTGAGGAGGGTGTGTTTGAACTCTTCCATGTCGATATCTTTCTCGAGATAGGGTTTCACGTTCGTCACCCGCGATTTCTTCGACTTGATGCCTTTGGAGGCGATCTTTTCGGGTTTCACGTTCAAGACGTCGGCGATGATGGAAAGATCGGCGTCGAAAAGGATCGTCCCGTGATGCAACATCCTGTCCTTGTGGAAGCTTTGGGCGTTGCCGCTCATCTTCTTGCCGTCGACGACGATGTCGTTCCGCCCGTGGAATTCCGCGGGGACGCCGAGGGTCCTGAGAGCCTCGATGACGGGGGCGGTGAATTTCTCGTAGTTGTTCAGGTTGTCTTTCATCTTCGTGACGAAAGAGAAGTTGAGGTTGCCGAGGTCGTGATACACCGCACCGCCGCCCGTGATGCGGCGGACGACGTTGACGTCGTGTTCTTTGACGTAAGCGGCGTTGATCTCTTCGACGGTGTTTTGGTTCCTGCCGATGATGACGCTGTTTTCATTTTGCCAAAGGAGGACGAAATCCTCTTTCGCGCCCAAGTGTTTCAACACGTACTCTTCGAGGGCGAGATTGAAACGGGGGTCT
>PUKL01000134.1 GCA_003552275.1 Mollicutes bacterium | reverse complement strand
TGCGGAAGAAGAGGCTGTCTCGAAAGCTATGCCGGGCTGAAGGGCATTCGGTCCCGCATCATGGAAAGAATCAACGACAAGCAAGAAGAGGCTTTGAAGACAGAAGACATTCTCGCTTGGGAAAAAGAAGGTCGAAAAGAGGTCAAGGAGATCCTCGCCGAAGCCGTGGAGGCCTTGGGCCGCGCGGCGAGCATCATCACGAGCGCTTTCGACCCCGCGTTGCTGCTTTTCGGCGGCGGGTTGACGGAAGCCTGGCCGGACCTTCTGCCGCGGATTCGGGAACGCTATTTCCACTACGCCTTCAAAGAGACGATCCACACGCCCCTCGAGAAGGCAAAGCTCGGCAACGAAGCCGGCATGCGGGGTGCGATGGAGGTGTTGCGTCATGATCAAGCGCTACGTCAATGATTTCAGCCAGAACACCTATCTCCATATCGAAAAGGGCGATGCCGTGCTGATCGACGCCGCCGCGGACGTCGCGGCCATCAAGAAGGACCTACAGGAGGCATCCGCCACGCTCCGCGCCGTGCTTTTGACGCATGGGCATTATGACCACATCGTGTCCCTCGAAGAGATCCGCAAGACTTTCGATGTGCCCATCCACATCCACAAAGACGACGAGGACTTCCTCCATGATCCGGGCCTGAACCTCTCGAAGCTCTTCGGCAAGGCCTTCGTCCTCGGCACTGATGCGCATATCGAGACCCACACCGAAGAAGACACGCTCACATTCGGGAAACTGCGGGTCATGATTCACCATGCCCCGGGCCACACCCGCGGGAGCACCCTCTTCCAGATCGGTGACGCCCTCTACACGGGCGACACCCTCTTCAAGAGTTCGATCGGCCGCACCGACCTTCCGGGCGGGGACGAACACGCCTTGGCCGCAAGCCTGGCCAGGTTGAAAGAGGACCTTCCGGAGAAGCTCCGCATCTTTCCCGGTCACGGCGAAGAGAGCCTGCTGAAGGCGGAACGCCGCGACAACCCCCACCTTTGAATTTTCTTGTGCCGAGAAGTTAGCACTCATCCCTTGACAGTGCTATCAACATGTTTTATAATACCTTTAGCAATCGATGGTATCGAGTGCTAAAGGGGTGAGGACATGCTTACGACAAGGCAGAAGAACGTGCTGAAACTGATTGTCGAAGAGTTCGTGAGGACCGCCGAGCCGGTCGGCTCGCGGACCCTCTCGAAGACCCTCGGTTTCAGTCCGGCCACCATCCGCAACGACATGGCCGACCTCGAAGAGGCCGGCTATCTTGAGAAGACCCACTCCTCGAGCGGCCGGGTGCCGAGCGAGAAGGGGTATCACTACTATGTCGACACCCTGATGAAAGAAGGCTTCGACACCGATGTCGACCTCACCCTGATCGATGACCTCTTTGAGAGGAAGATGAGTCACGAGGAGACGATCGAGCGGGCGATAGAGCTTCTGAGCCAGCTCACGAACTACACGAGCATCGCGCTCGGCTCTTCGAGCGAGAACGCCCGGGTGCGCAAGATCGAACTCGTGCCGCTCTATGGAGATGCGAGCATCATCCTCGTCGTGACGAACCTCGGTCATGTCGAAAGCAAGAACATCCAACTCCCCCAAGGCACCGACATGGAAGAGGTGAAGCGCATCATCCAGATTTTGAACGACATCCTCTACGACGTGCCGATCTCGAAAGTCTCGGACAAGCTCCGCTATGATGTGGACCATGAGCGGATCAAAGACATCCTCACCTACAACCAACAGATTATCGACGCCTTCTTGGAGGCGTTCACCCGTTTCACCCAAAGCAAATTCTATCTCTCCGGCCAAAGCAACATCCTCTATCAGCCGGAGTTCAAGGACCCCGACCGGGTCCGCGAGCTCATGAGTTTCTTCGAAAAGAACGAGATCCTGAAGCTCGTCGAACACAGCGACAAGAACGGCCTCACGGTCCGTATCGGCCGCGAGAACCAAGTGAGCGCCATGAAGGACTGCAGCGTCGTCATGGTCCCCTATGAGGCCGATGCGGGCGAAAGAGGCACCATCGCCGTCGTCGGACCGACGCGCATGGAATATCGTAAGGTGATTCCGCTCTTGCAGTATCTCGCCGCCCATTTGAGCAAGTTCTGACACGGGGAGGGTGAACATCATGGAAGAAAAGGAGAAGAAGATGCACGAAGAAGAAAAGACAAAAACCGCTGACAAACAAGAAGAGACAAAGAAGAAGAAAAAGACCGCCAAGAAAGACGAGGAGATCGCTTCCTTGCAAGAGGAGGTCGAAAGCCTCAAGGACCGTTTGCTCCGCAACCAGGCGGAACTCGCCAACTTCAAACGACGGATGAACGAAGAACGCATCAAGGATCTGAAATACGCGAACGCCGAACTCGCGAAATCGCTCCTTCCCGTCATCGACAGCTTCCGGCTCGCCTTGGAGAAAGAGAAGGGCGGCAAGGGAAAGGGTCATCTCAAAGGTTTCGAGATGATTCTCCGCGATTTCTTGAAAGCCTTGGAGGAAGCGGGTCTCGAAGAGATCGAAGCCGAAGGTGAAACCTTCGACCCCGCCGTCCACCAAGCCATAGCCAAAGAAGAAAGAAACGACTTGGAAGAAGGCATCGTCACCGAAGAGTTCCAAAAGGGCTACAAGTTCAAAGACCGCCTCTTGCGGGCGGCCATGGTCAAAGTCAGCGAAAGACCCAAAAAAGACGCTGAAGAAGAAACTGACCCCACGCATGAAGGAGAGTGTTAACAATGGGTAAAATGATCGGTATCGACCTCGGAACAACCAATTCCTGCGTCGCTGTCATGGAAGGCGGCGACCCGAAAATCATCCCCAACCCCGAAGGCGGACGCACGACCCCGAGTGTCGTCGCTTTCAAAGACGACGAAATCCAAGTCGGCGATGTCGCCAAACGGCAGCTCGTCACGAACCCCCACACCGCGAGCTCCGTCAAACGGAAGATGGGGACCAAAGAGAAAATCAAGATCAAAGACAAGGAGTACACCCCCCAGGAAATCTCGGCGATGATCCTGCAACACTTGAAGAAGTCCGCCGAGGAATACCTCGGTGAAGAAGTGAAAGAAGCCGTCATCACCGTCCCGGCCTATTTCAACGACGCCGAAAGACAGGCCACCAAGGACGCCGGCAAGATCGCCGGTCTCGAAGTCAAGCGCATTATCAACGAGCCGACCGCCGCGAGTCTCGCCTACGGCATCGACAAGAAGGACAAAGAACAGACCATCCTCGTCTACGACCTCGGTGGCGGCACGTTCGACGTCAGCATCCTCGAACTATCCGAAGGCACGTTCGAAGTCATCTCCACCGCCGGCAACAACCGTCTCGGCGGCGACGACCTCGACGAACGCGTCATCGACTACATCGTCAACGAATTCAAGAAAGAAAACGGTGTCGACCTGAAAAAGGACAAGATGGCCCTGCA
>PUKL01000096.1 GCA_003552275.1 Mollicutes bacterium | reverse complement strand
CTCTGCGTCTGTAGAGGTGGGCCAGCTCGAAGACGGCCACGACCAGCAAGACTCCAAGGATCGCTTGGAAGGCCACGACGGGTACAAAAATGAGCGGGAAGAGGACCAAAGCCATGAGCGTGCCCGTCAAAAGCCGCGTCTTCATGTCTTGTCACTCCCTTTGAGCCCGCCGAATTTCCGCTCACGTCCTTGATAGGAGAGGATGGCCTTGTGGAAACGACGGACACTGAAAGCTGGCCAATGGACCTTGGTGAAGTAGAATTCCGCATAGGCCGCTTGCCATAGCAGAAAATTGCTGATGCGGAGTTCGCCGCTCGTGCGGATGAGCAAATCCACCGGCGGCAACGGGTGTGTATAGAGTTCTTTCGCGAATGTCTCTTCATCGATGTCTTGCGGTTTCAACACGCCCTCCCGCACTTTGGCGGCCAAGGATTTTGCGGCTTCGGTCAATTCGTAACGTCCGCCATAATCGAGACAGACGTTCACGATGAGACCGTCCCGGTCCTTGGTTTTCTCCTCGAGCTCTTCCATCAGCTCCCTGTTCTTCTCACCGGCACGGTCTCTGCGACCGCTGAAGACCACGCGGATGTGGTCATGCTTGAAACGGTCCTTGAACTCTTCGCGAAGATCGTGCGGCAATTGCATCAGAAAATCGATCTCTGCTTTCGGTCGCTTCCAATTTTCCGTGCTAAAGGCAAAGACGGACAAGACCTCGATACCGAGATCATGAGCCTCGAACGCAATCCGGCGTAGGTTCAAAGCACCGTGTCGATGTCCATAGGTGCGAGGTTTTCCACGTCTTTTCGCCCAGCGTCCGTTGCCGTCGAGGATGATGGCCACATGTTTGGGGAGCGGTTTCTTGAAAATTCTTCCTCTACGTCTCATCACTTGCCTCCCGTGTCGATATGCAAAGCTTATTATACAACAAACATCTCGCGATTTCCACGCATGGACCCGCGGATGTGAAAAACCGCCGCCCGGCGGGGCGACGGTCTCAGACTTCGGTGAGTTCGGTCTCCTTGTTGGTGAGTTGTTCGTCCACTTCACCGGTGTACTTGTCGGTCAACTCCTGCACATCCTCTTGATAGCGGATGGAGTCGTCCTCCGTGATATCGCCGGCCTTTTCGGCCTTCTTGATTTTGTCGTTCGCTTCCCGTCTGGCGTTGCGAATCTTCACCCGGGCATCCTCGGCGTACTTTTTCACCTGCCGGACCAGTTCTTGCCGACGCTCCTCGTTCAACTTCGGCAAAACGATGCGAATCTGTTCCCCTTCGTTGTTCGGGGTGACACCCAGGTTCGCAGCGAGGATCGCCTTTTCCACCTCTTTGACAACGCTCTTGTCATAGGGTTTGATGAGGAGCTGATTGGCTTCCGGAGTGGAAATGCCCGCAAGCTGGTTGATCGGTGTCTTGGCGCCGTAGTAATCGACACGCACCGGGTCCAACATATTGGGGTTCGCCCGTCCCGTTCGTACCCGCGCCATCTCGTAGTGGAGCGAATCAAGTGCCTTTTCCATCTTCTCTTCGGCTTCCATGAGAATTTCGTCGATCATGGTTTCCCTCCTTAGGATTACCGGTCGTTTATTTGATCACCGTGCCTATGTTCTCGCCAAGCGCGGCACGTTTGATGTTCCCGCTGATGTTCATGTCGAATACGATGATCTCGATGTCGTTGTCCTTGCACAAAGCGGCAGCGGTCGAGTCCATGACCTCGAGACGGTTTTCGAGGACTTCGTGATGCGTCAGTCGCTCAAATTTCTTGGCCGCCTTGTCGGTCTTCGGGTCCCCGTCATAGACGCCGTCCGTGCCATTTTTGGCCATGAGGATGGTCTTGGCGCCGATTTCGGCGGCACGGAGCGCACTGGTCGTGTCGGTGCTGAAGTAGGGATTTCCGGTGCCGCCACCGAAAATCACGACCATGCCCTTTTCCAGGTTGCTTATGGCTTTGCGGCGTATGTAGGGCTCGGCCACTTGGGGGATGTTCAAACTGGTCATGGTCCGTGTCTCGACACCGATCGCCTCGAGTGCGTTCTGCAAAGCCAAAGCATTGATGATGGTGGCGATCATTCCCATGTAGTCGGCGCTACTTCTTTCCATGCCGATTTCAGCCGCGGTCTTGCCGCGCCAGATGTTGCCGCCGCCGACGATGATGCCGATTTCGAACTTTCCGAGGTCGTGTGCGGCTTTGATCTCTTCGGCGATCTCTTTCACACGGAGCGGGGCGATACTCTTCCCGTCGGGTCCCGAGAGGGCTTCACCGCTCAGCTTGATGATGATGCGTTTCTTCTCTTCCATGTCCACTCCCCATTCCTCACGCATATAAAATTAGGACACGCACGTGTCCCAATTTGTCATGACGAGATTTGCGACTGCACTTCGCTCGCAAAATCGTTCTCTTCTTTTTCGATGCCTTCACCGACTTCAAAACGGGTGAAAGCGACGATTTCGGCCTCATTCTTCTTGGCGTAGTCGCCCACACTGATGTCTTGGTCCTTGACAAAAGGTTGATGGACCAGGCAGATCTCTTTCAGATATTTGTTCAAGCGGCCCTTGACCATCTTGTCGACGATGTGTTCGGGCTTGCCTTCGTTCAAGGCCTCCTTGCGGAGGACCTCTTTTTCATGGTCGATGACGTCTTGGCTGATGTCGTCTTCTTTGAGGTATTGCGGGTTGATGGCGGCCACATGCATGGCGATGTCTCTCGCCGTCTCTTCATCGCCGCCTTCGAGCAGAGTCGTCACGGCGATCTTTCCGCCCATGTGGACATAGGTGCCAAAGACTTGTGAAGCGGACTTTTCTATCACCTTGATGCGGCGCAGGGCGATCTTCTCGCCGATCCGGGCGGCACTTTCGGTGATATAGTCGGAAAGGCTTTTGTCTTCGATCTTGATTTCCAACGCTTCATCGATGTTGGTCGCATTGGCCGAAAGCAGCGCCTGGCCGATGGTCTTCATGAGTGTTTGGAACTCCTTGTTCTTGGCGACGAAGTCGGTTTCCGAGTTCAACTCGTACATCACAGCCTTGTCGTCGCTCTTGACAACGTTCGCCAATCCTTCGGCGGCGACGCGACCGGCACGCTTTTGTGCCTTCGAGATACCCTTTTCCCTAAGATAGTCGATAGCCTTGGCGATATCGCCACCGGTCTCTTGCAACGCCTTCTTGCAATCAAGCATACCGGCGCCGGTCTTGTCACGCAACTCTTTCACTGTTGATGCTTTGATGGTCATTTTGCAACCCTCCATATGGTCTCATAGTAATTTTATCACAATCGAGGCGGTTAGAAAACACCCGGGGGCGCTTTCGAAAAAAGAGAGAGCTGAAAAGCTCTCTGCTATTTTTTCAAAGCCTCAACAAGTTCAGCTTTTCTGAGTTTCGAATATCCGGTCATACCCTTTTCCTTGGCGAGTTCTCGCAGTTCGGG
>PUKL01000037.1 GCA_003552275.1 Mollicutes bacterium | reverse complement strand
GTCATGCTCGACCACGGGATCGTCGCCCGCGAAACCACAAGACAATGACATTGCAAAGACCCTGAACAAGCGAAGTAGCGTCATCCCTTCCAAGCAGAGACCCGGTGGTTGGTGCGAACCGGGGGAGGATGCCGCGAAATACACTTGGGAGTCGCCATTGCCAAACAATGGACGGTGGGACCGTTATCCCCTTCGAGTGCCGGCGAAAGCCGGAACAAAGGTGGTACCGCGGAATTGTTCCGTCCTTTGCAGGGGCCGCCTTTTTCTATTATCCGAGGAGGATTGGACATGGACATCATCAAAGATCTGCAATATCGAGAATTATTGCAAGCCGTGACCGACGAGAGACTCTCCGAACATCTCGCCGCGAACCGGGTCGTCTTCTATCTCGGGGCCGACCCGAGCGACAGCTCTTTGCACGTGGGGCATCTCGTGCCCTACATGATCGCGAAAAGGCTCGCCGCGGCCGGACACAAACCGATCATGGTCATCGGCGGTGGCACCGGACTCATCGGTGACCCGAGCGGTCGTGAAAGCGAACGGAAACTGCTCACCCTCGAAGAGACGATGGAGAACGCGCGGTCGCTTGCGGGACAGGTCGAGAGGATCATCCCCGAAGCCGAAATCGTGAACAACTACGATTGGCTCAAGAACTATGACATGGTCACCTTCTTGCGGGATGTCGGCAAACACTTCAACATCAACACGATGATGGCGAAAGACAGTGTCAGGAACCGACTCGAAAGCGGCATCAGTTTCACCGAGTTCTCCTATCAGATCATCCAGGCGATCGATTTCCACGAGCTCTTCGTCCAAAAAGGTTGCACGCTGCAGATCGGCGGCGGCGACCAATGGGGGAACATCACCGCCGGCCTCGACTACATCCGCCGTCGTGAAGGCGCTGACAAAGGGGTCTACGGTCTTGTCGCCCCGCTCGTCACGAAGAAGGACGGCACGAAATTCGGAAAGACCGGCACCGACACGGTCTGGCTCGATCCCGAAAGGACTTCGCCTTATGCCTTCTATCAATACTGGATCAATCTGGATGACGACGAGGCGCTGATCCGGCTGCGACAGTTCACGTCGCTCTCACGCGAGGAAATCGAAGAAATCGCCGACAATATGGCTGAGAGTCCGCATCTTCGTCACGCCCAAAAACGTCTCGCCGCGGAGGTCACCCTCCTCGTCCACGGTAAAGAGGGACTCGCTGTGGCCGAACGCATCACCGAGGCGCTCTTCGGCGGCGACATCACCCGTCTTTCCGCCCGGGAGATCGCCATGGGACTCGAAAACGTCCCCCACGCGGAAACGAGTGAGGCCATACCGCTTGTGGACGCCTTGGTCGAGACGGGACTCGCTCCTTCGAAGAGAGAGGCCCGGACCCTCATCAAACAAAACGCCGTGAGTGTCAACGGCGAGAAGAACACCGACACCGAAGCCCTGCTCGAGCGTGAAGAGGCGATTGAAGGCGTCTATCACGTCTTGCGCCGCGGCAAGAAGCACTACGGCCTCTTGCGGCATGTGCGATGAAGCATAAAAAATGACTCCGTCCGAAGCTTCGAGCTTGCGGCGGAGTCTTTTTCATGTGAGGGAGGCCTTTTTCGGGCGGTTCAGCACTCTTCGACGTGTGAGCGCGCCATCTGGTAGATGGTCTTGACATGGAGGTCCTTCAGGGCATAGATCACCCGTTTTCCGCTCCGACGCCTGCGGACCACGTTCTCGTCGCGGAGGAGTCGCAGCTGGTGCGAGACCGTGGATTGTTGCATGTCGAGTTTTTCACAGATGTCTTGGACACAGTACTCGTCCTCCATGAGTAGATCGATGATCCGTAGCCGGGTCTCGTCGCTGAAAATCTTGAAAAGTTTCACAGTGTCACGCAAGTTCTCTCTGTCGGTCACGTATCAGCCATCTCCTTCCATAGACGAGTCGTAGCGCGTTCATCACGGCGATGAGGGTGATACCCACGTCGGCGAAGATCGCCATGAGCATGTTCGTGGCTCCGAAGCCCGCAAGGGCGAGGAACGCGAATTTCACACTGAGAGAGAGCACGATGTTCTGATAGACGATGGTACGCGTCTTTTGGGAAAGTTTGAACGCCTTTTGCAGGAGGGTGAGGTCGTTGTTCATGATGATGACGTCGGCGACGTCGATGGCGAGTTCGCTGCCCTCGCCCATGGCGATGCCGATGTCGGCGCTTCGGATGAGCGGGGCGTCGTTGATGCCGTCGCCGATATACATTTTCGCTCCCTTGGAGGGGAGTTTTTCAAAGACATCGATCTTGTCGGCGGGAAGGAGACTGTGAGCGTAATCGATACCGCCGACGTCGTAGGCGACCTCACTCGCGGTCGCTTCGTTGTCGCCCGTGAGCATGGTCACTCTCGCTTTCCGCATGAGGCTCTTCATGACGGCGGGCGCATCTTCACGCACTTTGTCCTTGACGACGACACGGCCGACGAACTCGCCGTTTTTCGCCACGAAGACGTTCGTTCCGGCGGTGTCTTTCTTGTCGATCGTCCGGACGCCCTCTTTTTCGAGGAGTTTCCGTCCGCCGATGAGATAGACGTCACCGTCGACTTCACCTTTCATGCCGTAACCGGCGACCTCTTCCACGTGGTCGAACTCCATCAGGGTCCCCGGGAAAGCCTGGGTGATGGATTGAGCGATCGGGTGGTTGGAGTATTGTTCCAAAGAGGCGGCGTATTTGAGGGTTGTGAGATTCGTGAAACCGGCCACGTCGAAGTTGCCGTGGGTCAAGGTTCCGGTCTTGTCGACCCCGATGGTGTCCACCCAAGCGAGCATGTCGAGATAGTTCGATCCCTTGAAGAGGATGCCTTCACGGGCGCTAGCGCCTATCCCGGCGAAATAGGAGAGGGGAATGGAGAGGACGAGGGCGCAGGGGCAGCTGATGACGAGGAATATCGCGGCCCGGTGGATATATTCTTCGGCGTTGCCGGGATTGATCAAAGTGGGTATCAAGAACATCAAGAAGGCCAGTCCGGTCACGATCGGTGTGTAGAAACGGGCGAAACGGGTGATGAAGTTCTCGGTCTTGGTCTTCTTGTTGGCGGCATTTTCGATGAGGTCGATGATCTTGGCGATGGTCGATTCGTTGTATTCCCGCTTGGCTTCGACCTCGATGACACTGCCGACGTTGATGTTTCCGCTCAGGACGAAATCCCCCGCTTCGACGTTCTTGAGTTTCGATTCGCCGGTCAGGGCGCTTGTGTTCAGCGAGGTCTGCCCCTTGGTGATGATGCAGTCCACGGGGATCTTCTCGCCGTTTTTCACGAGCAAGCGATCGCCTTTTTTGATGGCCACGGGGTCTTTTATGGATATCTCTTCACCTTCGATGACGTTGGCGTATTCCACGTGGAGACCCGCCAGGGCGCTGATCTCGTTTTTGGAACGGTCCACGGCACGGTGTTGGAGATGTTCGCCG
>PUKL01000021.1 GCA_003552275.1 Mollicutes bacterium | reverse complement strand
TTTATCCGCTCCACGTATTGATTTTCACACAAATCAGCGTATAATGAAATTGTGGAAAGCGTTTACAATAAAACGGTGAAATCGAGGGTTCTAACGATGAAAACGAAGGACTCCAGGACCGTTATCCTCAAAGAACAAGTTGTGACGAACGGCTTTGTTGCCGTCTTGGTCATCTTTAACCGACCGTAAAGCCAGGGATGGATTCCGCCATGAATTTGTCCTTTTTAATGTGTAGCAAAGATTCCCGGAAGGATGGTTAGCGTGCATACGGTAGTGATTGGTGTCATCGGTGCCGACGTTCATGCCGTCGGCAACAAGATCATCGAACATGTGCTCAAAAAACACGGCTTCAATGTCGTGAATATCGGTGTGCTCAGTTCGCAGGAGGACTTCATCAACGCCGCGATCGAGACCGACGCCAAAGCCATCCTCGTCAGTTCCCTCTACGGACACGGAGAGATGGACTGCAAATACATGAAAGAAAACTGTGAAGAGGCCGGACTCGGCCATGTCAAGCTCTACGTCGGTGGCAACATCGTCGTCGGTAAACAGGATTTCAAGGAGGTAGAGGCTCGCTTCAAGAAGATGGGCTTCGACAGGGTGTATCCGCCGGGGGCGGACATCGAAGAAGCCGCAGAGCAGCTCAAGGAGGACCTTGGTAGTCCATGAGCGTTCACCTGCTTGTCGATTTCGGATCCACCTACACCAAGCTCGTCGCCGTCGATCTGGAAAAAGAGGAGATCGTCGGCACCTCCCGCTCGATGACGACCGTCAAGACGGACGTGCTCGAGGGTTTCAACCTGGCCTTGGAGAAGTTGGAGAAGGCGCATCCGGACATGGGCGAGATCACCGCCATCTCCGCGTGTTCGAGCGCGGCCGGGGGCCTCAAGATGGCCGCCATCGGTCTGGTCGAAGAACTCACGGCCGAGGCGGCGAAACGGGCCTGTCTCGGTGCGGGCGCGCTTGTGAACCATGTCTATTCGCATCACCTTTCCAAAAAGGAGATCAAGGAACTGAAGCAAGCGAACATCGACATCATCCTCCTCGCCGGCGGCACGGACGGCGGCAACAAGGAATGCATCATCCACAACGCCAAGAAGCTTGCCGAGGCGAAGCTCGACGTCCCCGTCATCGTCGCCGGCAACAAAGACGCCGAAGACGAGATCGACGAGATTTTCGCCGCCGCCGGAACGGAATACTATATCGTCGACAACGTGATGCCGAAACTGCGAGAGCTGCATGTCGAATCAGCCAAAGAGGTCATCCGCAAGATCTTCATCACGAAGATCATCGAAGGCAAAGGCATCAAGAAGGCCGAACAAAAAACGGGCGAGATCATCATGCCCACCCCCGAAGCGGTGCTGCAGGCCGCCGAACTCCTCGCCAAAGGCCATGAGGACGAGGAAGGTCTCGGCGAACTCATGGTCATCGACATCGGCGGCGCCACGACCGACGTGCACACCATCGGGCGGGGACTGCCCAAACGGACCGAGGTCATCCTGAAAGGACTGCAGGAGCCCTTCGCCAAACGCACGGTCGAAGGGGATCTCGGGGTGCGCCACAGCGCCAACGCCCTTCTTTCCATCGTCAGTCCCTTCGGTTTCCGCAAGTATTATCGGGAACCCGATGCGGAAGAAGACGACAAGCTCGACGACGATTTCTTCGAAAACGGTGTCAAAAAAAGGCAAGAGCAGATCGACTACCTGCCCGAGAGCGACGAAGAGAAGGCCTTCGACCGGGCGCTCGCGCGCATCTGCACCGATTACTCCATGAGCCGCCACGTGGGCTCCGTCGAGGTCGTCCACACCCCCTTGGGGAACATGTACTATCAGACGGGGAAGGACCTCACGAGCATGAAATACGTCATCGGCACGGGCGGTGTGCTCATCTTCAACGAGGATGCGAAAGCCATCCTCCGGGAAGTCCAGCACAAAAGCGACAAGAAGCTCGAGCTCCGTCCCACGGACTCGGAGTTCCTCATCGACGAGATGTACATCATGTCGGCCATGGGCCTGCTCGGGCAAAAACACCCGAAACTGGCGTTGAAACTCCTCAAACGCCATTTGCGATAGACTGCACCAGGGAGATGGATATGGTCAAGAACAAGAAGATACCCCGTGAAGAATTCGAACGCATCCGTCGTGACGTCCGTGAACAGTGGCCGACCGGTCTCGCCGAGGAGCTGGAGTTCGAACGCTCATGCGAGCGTCTTTGCTCCATCCCGAGCGAACGGGATTTTTCCAAGAAGCTCCGCGTCGCGAAAGAAGAGGGCGTGACCCTCACCCAACCCCGGGCCGGCGTCGCCCTTGTGGACGACCACATCGAACTCTTGAACTTTCTCGCCAAAGAGGGCGAGGCGGACCTCCTGCCGACGACGATCGATTCCTACACCCGCCAGAACCGTCACAGCAGTGCGGAAGATGCCATAAAACAATCCGAGCGGCAGAAACGCTCGCTCTTGAACGGATTCCCCGCCGTCAACCACGGGGTCGAAGCCTGCAAGCGCGTGCAGGACGAAGTGCCGGTGCCCGTGCAGGCGCGCCACGGCACCCCCGATGCACGACTGCTCTCGGAGATCATCCACGCGGCCGGCTGGACCTCGAACGAGGGCGGCGGCATCTCCTACAACATCCCCTACGCCAAGAGCATCAGCCTCGAGGACAGCATCCGCTATTGGCAATACGTGGACCGCTTGGTGGGGATCTATGCCGAAAACGACATCGAGATCAACCGCGAGCCTTTCGGTCCCTTGACCGGAACCCTCGTCCCGCCGTCCATCACCCACACGGTGGCCATCATCGAGGCCATCCTCGCCGCCGAGCAGGGTGTGAAGAACATCACCGTGGGCTATGGACAATGCGGAAACATCGTCCAGGACGTGGCGGCCCTGCGCACCCTGGATTCCCTCACGAACTACTATCTCAAACTCTTCGGCTATGAGGACGTCTTCGTGACGACGGTCTTCCATCAATGGATGGGCGGTTTCCCCGCCGACGAAGCGAAAGCGATGGGCATCATCTCGCTGGCTTCGGCCGTCGCCGCCTTGGGCGGTGCGACCAAGATGATCACGAAAAGCCCCCACGAGTCGCAAGGCATTCCCACGAAAGAGGCGAACGCCGAAGGTTTGCGCGCTTCCAAGATCGTCACCCGTCTTCTGAAAGAACAGCGTTTCCCCGAATCGAAGACACTCACGACGGAAGAGGAACTCATCAAGAGGGAGGTCCACTCCTTGTTGTATGCGACGTTGAACATCGGCAAGGGCGATTTCGCCGAAGGGGCCGTACGGGCCTTCGAGGCGGGCATTCTCGATGTCCCCTTCGCCCCGAGTGAAATGAACAAGGGGGCGATCCTCCCCGCCCGCGACGACCAAGGGAACATCCGCATCCATGAGTTCGGCAATCTCCCTTTCGATGAAGACATCAAAGCCTATCACCGCGAGTGTCTCGAGCGCAGGGCGAAGAAAGAAAAACGCGAGGTCTCCTTCCAGATGACCATCGACGACATCTATGCCGTCGGCCGGGGCAAGCTCGTCGGCGGCGAGGATCTGCCGAAAGGATTCGATACCCCATGAAGATCGTGGATGTGATCACCGCTCCCGGACTAACCGGCTTCTACTTCGATGACCAGGCCGCCATCAAGGCCGGCGCCGAACAGGACCATTTCACCTATGAAGGGGAGCCCATCACGCCGCATTTCAAAGCCATCCGCCAAGCGGGGGAGGCGCTTTCGATCATGCTCGTGCTCGAAAACGGCATGATCGCTTACGGAGACGCCTGCGCCGTGCAGTATTCGGGTGCGGGGGGGCGTGACCGTCTGTTCGAGGCCGCGGCCCAGCAAGCCTATTTCCAAGAACACCTGCGGGACCGTCTCATCGGTCTCGATGTGGACACGTTCCGCCAAAACGCCGAACACTTCGACCGGCTCCTCATCGAGGGCGAACGGATCCACACCGCTCTCCGCTACGGCATCACCCAGGCATTGTTGGAGGCCACCGCCAAAGCCAAAGGCCTCACCATGTGCGAAATCGTCCGCAAGGAATACCGGATCGACGACGACGAATACAAGATGATCCCCATCTTCGCCCAAAGCGGTGACGACCGCTACATGAATGTCGACAAGATGATCATCAAAGAGGTCGAGGTCCTCCCCCACGCCCTCATCAACAGTGTGCGCCACAAACTCGGCCAAAAAGGCGAGCTGCTCATGGAGTATGTCCGGTGGCTCCGCAACCGCATCCTCCAAAAACGTATCCGTGAAGACTATCATCCCATCCTCCACCTCGATGTCTACGGTACGATCGGCATGATCTTCGACGAGGACATCGAGGCATGTTACCGCTACTTGAAAGAACTGTCCGAAACGGCGGAACCCTTCAGCCTCCGTATCGAAGGCCCCATCGACAAAGGCGAACGCGAAGCGACCATGCTAGCGTTGAAAGCCTTGAAAGACCGGATCGACGACGATGAGGACTGCCATGTCGAGATCGTCGCCGACGAATGGTGCAACACGTTGGAGGATGTGAAATACTTCGCCGACAACGACGCCGCCCACATGGTGCAGGTGAAAACCCCCGACCTCGGCGGTGTGAACAACACCATCGAGGCGCTGCGCTACTGTCTGAAAAAAGGCGTCGGCGCATACAGCGGCGGCTCGTGCAACGAGACGAACATCAGTGCCGAGGTGACCACCTCGATCGCCATGGCGACCAATGCCAAACAATGTCTCGCCAAACCGGGCATGGGCTCGGATGAAGGCATCATGATCGTCAAGAACCACATGCAAAGGACCCTGGCCCTGATCGCGGCGAGAAGAAAGCAGGGCGCATCATGAAAAAAGAGATCATCACCGGCAGTCTCGAATCGAGCGATTGCCTCATCCGGGTCGCACCCGCCGACAGTCTCGAGATCGAACTCGAGACCGTCGTCCGGGAAGGCTATTACGACCATATCAAGAAACTGCTCGAAGAGACCGTGCGGGCGGAAGAAGTGGATCGCGTCCGTATCGTCTGCCAGGACCGGGGGGCCTTGGACTACACCATCAAGGCCCGTTTGCGGGTGGCGTTGAGAAAATTCAAGGAGGAAGGCCATGGCTAGGAGTTATCTCTTCATCCCGGGCAATGTGCCGCGGATGCTCACGAACGCCGACGTGTTCGAGGCGGATGCGCTCATCATCGATTGGGAGGACGCGATCCATGCGAACGAGAAGGACGAGGCCCGTGAACTGACCACGGCCTATCTCGAGAGCCATCGTCCCGAGGACACGCTCGTCTACGTGCGCATAAACAGCGAAGCGGGCCTCATCGAGAAAGACATCGAAGCGCTGCGGGAGAGCACCATCGACGGTGTCTGTCTGCCCAAGGCCTCATCCAGCGTGCTCGCCCGTTACGAAGAACTCTTTTCCGACAAGGACCCCTACCCGGTGATCGCCCTCGTGGAGACCCCAACGGCCTTTTTCGAGCTCGACCGCATCGCGGCGCATGAACATGTCTTCGCTCTCTTTCTCGGTGGAGAGGACTTCCGCACGGCCATCCGGGCGCAGCGGACCGAGAATGACGAAGAGATCCTCCTCGCACGGAGCATGGTCGTCCTCGCCGCCCGAGCACAAGATGTGACGGCCGTCGACACCCCCTTCACGAGCCTGCAGGAGGAGGGTCTCGCCGCGGATTGCCTCCGGGCGAAGGCTCTCGGTTTCGATGCCAAGAGTGCGATCCATCCCGACCAGGTCGCCACGATCAACCGCACCTTCTCCCCTTCCGAAAAAGAGATCCGCAACGCCCTGCGGATCGTCAAACGCCACGAGGAGGAAGAAAGCATGCGCTTCAGCCTTGACGGGAAGATGGTCGACAAGCCCGTCATCGAACGCGCGAAAAGTCTCCTCGAGAAGGCGCGCCTCTACGGCCTCTTGCCGAGGGAGGACAAAGAATGACGTTCAAGACGCTTGCGGCCCTCTTCGACGAACTCCCCTTGCACGACGGCATGACGGTCTCCTTCCACCATCACCTCCGGGATGGTGACGCGGTCATGAACACCATTCTCGAAGCCATGGAAGAAAGGGATGTCAAAGACATCCACCTTCGAGCCTCGGCGCTCTTTCCCGTGCATACCGTCGCGGAGCGACTCGTCGCCGCGGGCAGGATAGAAAGGATCACCACGAACTACATGAACGGGCCGCTGGCCCTTCTCGTGTCGAAAGGGAGTCTGCGAGGCGAAGTCGTCATGCAGACCCACGGCGGGCGCGCCCGCAGTCTCATCGACAACGAAAGGCCCGTCGATGTCGCCTTTTTGGCGGCGGCCGCCGTCGATCGCGACGGCAATGCCACGGGGCGAGAGGGGAAAAACCCCTTCGGCTCGATGGGTTACGCGGTGGAAGATGCCTTGCATGCGGCCGTGACCGTCATCGTGACGGACACCGTGCTTGACGAGCCGCTCACGAATCCACAAATACCGGCCCGGGAAGTGGACCACATCCTCTTGGTCGATGCCATCGGTGATGCGCAGGGCATCATGAGCGGCACGCTCGAAATGACGAAAGACCCCCTCGGCAAACGGATCGCCCGTGACGCCGTGGGCTTGTTGGATGCGCTCGGGATTTTTCGTGACGGCGTCTCGTTCCAAAGCGGCGCGGGCGGTACGAGTCTCGCCATCAGTGCCGGCTTCAACCGCATCCTCGCCGAACGGGGTCTCACCGCCTCCTTCTTTTCGGGCGGCATCACGCGCTATCAGGTCGAGGCCTTGGAGGAAGGGCTCGTCGAAAGACTCTACGACGTACAGTGTTTCGACGATGTCGCCGTGGCGAGCCTCGCGAGGAACGACAACCACATCGCCATCAGTGCGAGTCGCTATGCGAACCCGAAGGATCCCGAACGTATCATCAAGGACCTCGATGTCGTGATCCTCGGCGCGAGCCAGGTGGACGTCGATTTCAATGTCAACGTGACGACCGACTCCTACGGGAGGATCATCGGCGGCAGCGGTGGTCACGCCGACACCGCCGAGGAAGCGAAACTCACCGTCATCGTGGCGCCCCTTTTCCGGGGACGCACCCCCCTCATCGTCGACAGGGTGCGGACGATCACGACGCCGGGCAAGGATGTCGACTGTCTCGTGACGGAACGGGGGATCGCGGTCAATCCCGCCCGAAAAGACCTCCAAGATAGGCTCCGCGAACAAAAGGTGCCCTTTTTCACCATCGAAGAACTGCAAGATATTTGTCATCGCTTCACGGGGCGACCCGCGGAGACGAAACGGCATGATAGGATCGGACAGGTGGAAAGCCGACACGGAACAGAACAAGACACCCTCCACAAGATCAAGGGGGAATGAAGATGGAAATCCGGGAGATCATCCTCGCCGAAGAACGCGCCGAGATCGCGCAATTTTTGCAACGGTTCCACATCGTTTTCGAGGAGGATATCGACAAGACGCTCGCCTTGTATGAGAACGAGCGACTCATCGCCACGGCCTCCGCGGCGAAGAACATCGTGAAATGTGTCGCCGTGGAGCCGGAGTATCAGAACCGAAGCCACCTTTCCACTTTGATGAGCGCGCTCATCAAACAGTTGAACGAAGCGGGGACGAACCACATTTTCGTCTATGTCCGTCCCGAACACGAAGAGGTCTTCGCCAACCTCGGGTTCAAGCCCGTCGTGCAGACGATGAACATCTCCTTCCTCGAACAAGGGGGGGACATCAGACGGACCCTCGCCGCCTTGAAGGAGGAGCATCGTCTCGACAACAGCCCAAAAGGAGCGGTGGTCGTGAACGCGAACCCGCTCACGAACGGTCATCTCCATCTCATCCGCAAGGCGAAGGAGAACCACGACACCCTCCTCGTCTTCGTCGTGAGCGAGGACCGCTCGTTCTTCCCTTTCGCCGACCGGTTCAAGATCGTCCAAAAAGCGCTCGCCTCCGACCGGAACGTCGTGGTCCTGCCGACGAAGGACTATCTCGTGAGTTTCGCGACCTTCCCCAAATATTTCCAAAAGCGGGAGGAGAAGATCCGCGAAGAACACGCCTTGATCGACGTGCTGACTTTCAAGCAGCACTACATGAAGATTTTCAACATCACCGCCCGTTACGTGGGTGAAGAACCTTTCAGCCCCATGACCGAGACCTACAACAAGACCATGCGCCACTATCTCGGCAACAGTTTGAAGATTATCGAACGCAAGACGGTCGACAAACAGCCGATCAGCGCTTCGACGGTCCGCGCGCTTCTCCGAAAAAAGGATGTCACCGCCGTGCGGGACTATGTCCCCGAAGCGACATACGCCTATCTCGAAAGCGAAGCGGGCCGAAAGATCATCGCCGCCATGAAGGACCATGACCGAAGACATTGACGAAATCCTCGCCGCCCGCGAAAAGCGGGGACGCTCTCTTGCCGCCTTGGCCCGGGCCGAAGGCACCGCTTGCGTCTTGAAGGCGAACATGCCCGCACTGCCGAAGAACACGAGAGCGAGCGGTCTTCTCATCAGGCTCTTCGACGGCCTCATACAATCCTTTTCGCCGAAGAAGCGCACCTTCGTGGCCTCGGTCGACGGCGACCATGTCCTCTACAGCTTCGCCAAGGATGCCTCTTTTGTGAAAAGGATCACGGTCTTTCTTGAAGAACACCATCCGCTGGGCAGGTTCGTGGATATCGATGTCCACGGCGAAAACGGGCCCATCAGCCGCCGCGACCTCGGTCTTCCGGCCCGGAAATGCTGGCTGTGTGAACAAGACGCCCACATCTGTGCGCGTGCCGAACGCCACAGCAAAGAAGCCCTTCTTCGGGTGGCGGACGACGCCCTCCAAGAGCACATTCCCGCCCTTTTGACGACGGAAGCGCTTCACGCTTTACGGAAGGAGCTCTTCACCTATCCCTCCTTGGGGTTGGTGAGCGCCCGCGACACGGGCCGCCACAGCGACATGAACATCTCCCATTTTCTGGCGGCCTTGGAAACGCTCAAGCCCCACTTTCAAACCTACGCCCGCCTCGGGCTCGCGCGGGCGCCGTTGCAAAAACTGCGCGAAGAGGGAAGACGGGCCGAAAAGAGGATGCTCGCCAAGACGGCCGGTGTGAACACCCACAAGGGGGCGAACTACATTTTCGGCCTGGTCATCTATCATCAGGCCGGGGCTTTGCTTCTGGGGAAGGACTTCACTTCCTTCAGGGAGGATGTGAAAAAGACCGCCCGCCGTTTCTTCGAAGAGGATTTCGGCAATCTCGACGAGAAAAAGGTGAAAACCCGCGGGGAGACGGTCCATCTCTCCCTGGGCGAAGGCGGTGTCCGAGAAGAGGCGGCCGCGGGTTTCCCCGCCGTCTTCTCTACTTTTCCCGATACCTCGGCCCACCCGTTGCGAAGACTCGTCCGCATCATGGCGAGGACTTTGGACACGACCCTCTACAACGGTGACGCCGAAGCGATGCGAACGATCAAAGAGGAAGCGGCCCGTAAGGCCGAAGAGGACTTTTCTGTGCTCAGCGAGTGGGCCCGCCGTAAAAAAAGGGAAGGCGTCTCGCCCGGAGGGGCGGCCGATCTCTTGGCCCTTTCGTTCTATTGCGAACGGACCGTTCATCTTTTTCGGCGTTGAACAGCGAGTTCGAGAGCAAAAGACGGTTTGATACATGTAGATGATTCATCTTACGAGGTGGCCTATGGACGAAAAGAACCATGAGCAAGGAAACCGGGATGTGGTGGACAACCGTTTCGCACCGGGGCGCTCTTTCTACAAGATGGCCCTGATTTTCATCATCGGTTGCGTCATCGGCACCTGGTACGAGGAGATCCTCCATTACGTGAATCACGGTTTCTACGAAAGCAGGAGCGGTGTTCTCTATGGACCCTTCAACCCGGTCTACGGCGCGGGTTATCTGCTCATGATCGTCGTTTTGTCCCGCTTCTCCCGCTGGTATGTGGTCATCGCTGTCGGCGCGATTCTCGGCGGCGCCTTCGAATACATGTTGTCTTTGGCGCAGGAATTCTTCACGGGACAGGTCTCTTGGAACTATCACGGTCGGTTCTTGAACATCCACGGCCGCACGACGATCCCCTACATGATTTTTTGGGGGATCTTCGGCTATGCCATGGTGAAGATCGTCTATCCCGTCCTTTCCGACCTCATCGAGAGAATCCCTCCGAAAATCGGCAAGATCATGACGATGACGCTCTTCATCTTCCTCTGTGTGAACATGTTCATCTCTTACACGGCCATCTTGCGTCAGGGCATGCGGCACCGAGGCATCGAACCTTTGACCCCGATCGGCGAGTTCTACGACCGCGTCTATGACGACGAGCGCATCTACCGTTCGTTTCCCGACATGGTGCCCGTCGACGAGGACGACTGACGGGCACAGTGTGCTTTTGAAGAGAAGACGTTTCAATCCGGGCATCATGACCCGAAGAAAAAACATCGCCGGCGGGCGATGTTTTCACGGAGAGTGTGCTTTTCCTTGCCAAGTGTCCTTTTTGCGCATGAGCTTGTCGATCTCGTTCAAGACCACGAATTTTTTCAAGATCCACTCGGGAGCGACGAGGAGCTCTTTGGGAGCATCCCCCGTGAGTCTGTGGATGACGACATCGGGGGGCAAAAGTTCGAGCTGGGCCACGACGAGACGGACGTATTCGTCGCGTGTGAGCAGGTGGAAGGCACCTTGTTCATAGAGTTTTTCGAGCGGGGTGCCCCGCAGGACATGAAGCATGTGGATCTTCACACCCTGGATGTCCTTTTTTGCGAGATAGCGGACGGTCTCTGTCATCTCGCCGCCGCTTTCGCCGGGCAGGCCGTTGATGATGTGCACGACGGTGTCGATCTTTCGTTCTCGCAACGCGTCGAGCGCTTCTTCGAAACAAGCGAGGTCGTGGCCGCGGTTGATTGCCTCGGCCGTCTCTTCGTGGATCGTCTGCAAGCCGAGTTCGACTTGCAGGTAGGTCTTTTGACGCAAGGAGGCGAGAAGGTCGAGGACTTCTTCACTGAGACAATCGGGGCGGGTGGCGACAGCGAGGCCCACGATGTCGTCGTCGAAAGACAGCGCTTCGTGATAGAGGCGCTCGAGGGTGGCTCTGGGCGCGTAGGTGTTCGAGTTCGCCTGGAAGTAGGGGATGGTCTTGGCGTCGGGCCATTTCGCGAGCAGGCGTTTTTTCATGCGGGCGTATTGTTCGCGCAGGGAAAGGTCGGCGCTCTCGCCGACACCCCCGCCCCCCTCGGCACAATAGATGCAGCCGCCCGTGCCTTTCGTGCCGTCCTTGTTCGGGCAGGTGAAAGCGGCGTCCAAGGGCACCTTGAACACTTTGGTGCCGAAAGTCCGCTTGAAGAAGTCGTCGAGCGTGCGGTAGCGTTTGTCGTTCTGCCGGGCCATGATGATCCCTCCCGCGGTCATTTTACCATAGGATAAGAAAAAACGTGCTTTTCATGATACAATGTCCGTGTTAGCCGGACGGAAAGAGGGTGTGCACAAATATGTTGGAAAGGATCCGCCAAGCGATCGTCGCCCCGCAAGGACTCATCGCCTACCGCAACGACCGGGTGTTTTTGGTCGTCTTGTACATAGTGTTTTTCGCCTTGTTGTCGGCGACGGGGACCCTCATCCAGGTCGCCAATTTCGACGCCTTGCCTATGCGTTATCGCCAAGAGATCCGTGAGAACTACCAAAGCCCGCCGGCGGATTGCGTCATCGAGTCGGCGACACTCACATGCGACGAAGAGATCAGCCACACCGTCTTTTCCGAAGGGCCGTTCGCCCTGACGATCGATGCGAGAACCACGGACGATGAATCCTATGCGGTCACGAAACCTTTCCATTTCGTGGTGCATGGAGACACGGTGCGTGTGCTCGTCACGAACATCTTCGGCTCCGCCAGCCACGAGATGCCTCTGTCCGAACTCGCCGGCGATGCCGAGAATCTCTCGTTCACCTTCGACACCGAAGACCGTGACGAGGCCGACGCCTTCTTCGGTCGACTCTTTTCCGTCATCGACGCCGAGATCGCCGCCCAACGTTTGCTTTGGGGGACACCGCTTGTCGTGTTGCGCGTGCTGGGCAGCCTCGCCA
This sequence comes from Mollicutes bacterium, assembly GCA_003552275.1. GTDB lineage: Bacteria > Bacillota_I > Bacilli_A > Izemoplasmatales > Izemoplasmataceae > T1SED10-81. The sequence goes on along the minus strand of PUKL01000021.1, from coordinate 33,399 downwards.
TCTATGCCGGTTTCGTGCTCTTGAACTCGCTCTTCATGTGGATCTTGAACCCCAAGGTGCGTTTCAAGCAGATGTTCGTGATTATGGCCTATGCTTCGACACTCCTCTATGTCGTGGTCATCTTCCACGTCATGTTCGATTTTTCCCTGTTTCTCCTTTTCGTCCTGCTCTTTATCGCCTTTCGTCAGACGAGTCGTCTCGTGTTGGAGATCCAGCGCCTCACCCGCGGGGGAAATTGACTTGTCACGGCGATGTTTCTGTGGTAACATTGATGTCACAAAGGTCATGACCCGGAAGCAGTAGCATCTCTCGCGCTTGCCAGAGACCCGGTGGTCGGTGAAAACCGGGAAGCGCACGATGTGAACTCGTCCGGAGAACCGCGCGGAAGAAAAGCCGCGACGTTCCCCGCGTTAAGGGAAAGAGCGCACCCGAACCAAGGTGGTACCGCGGAGTTTCTTCGTCCTTGAACCCTTTCAAGGACGTTTTTTCATCCAACCATGAAGGAAGTGGTCTCTATGAAATACGATTCGCAAAGCATCGAGAAAAAATGGCAGGATTACTGGTATTCGCGTGATTTCTTCCAGGCCGAGGATTTCGGGGAGAAACCCAAGTATTACGCTTTGGTGGAATTCCCCTATCCTTCGGGGACGGGCATGCATGTCGGTCATTTCCGGGCTTACACCTCCCTCGAGGTCGTGAGCCGCAAGCGCCGCATGGAAGGCTACAACGTCCTCTTCCCGATCGGCTTCGACGCGTTCGGCCTCCCCACGGAGAACTACGCGATGCAAAAAGGGGTCCATCCCCGCAAGGTGACGGACGAGAACATCGAGACCTTCACCGAACAGATCAAACGCACGGGGTTCTCTTTCGATTTCAGCCGTGTGGTCGACACGACCGATCCCGACTACTACAAGTGGACGCAATGGATCTTCTTGAAGATGTTCGAACACGACCTCGCCTATCGCGACAAGACGAAAGTCAACTTCTGTCCCGATTGTCGGGTGGTGCTCTCGAACGAAGAGAGCCAAGGCGGCGAATGCGACCGCTGCGGCAGCACGGTCGAGAAGAAGGAGAAGGACGTCTGGTTCCTGCGCATCACGAAGTATGCCGAGAGGCTCCTCGAAGGGCTCGACGACCTCGAACCCCTGCCCCGTATCAAGACCGAACAGGAGAACTGGATCGGCAAGAGCGAAGGCGCAGAGATCCTCTTTCCCGTCGAAGGCACAGAAGAAAGGCTGAAAGTCTTCACGACCCGTTCGGACACCCTGTTCGGGGCCACGTTCATGGTGGTCGCCCCCGAACACCCCTTCATCGACAAGCTCGCAGAGAGAATCTCCAACATGGATGAGATTCGCGCCTACAGGAAGAAAGCGGAACAGAAATCGGAGATGGAACGCACCGACGAGACCCGCGAAAAAGAAGGCATCAAGATCGAAGGTGTGCACGCCTTGCATCCTTTCACCAAAGAGAAATTGCCCATCTTCGTGGCCGACTATGTCATGATGGACTACGGCACCGGCGCCATCATGGCCGTTCCCGGTCATGACGAAAGGGACCACGCCTTCGCGAAAAAATACGGCCTCGCCATCAAAGAGGTCATCGCCGGCGGCGATGTCGACAAGGAGGCCTACACCGACGTCGAGGAAGGCATCCTCGTCAACAGCGACTTCTTGGACGGTCTTTCCGTGAAGGAGGCCATCCGGAAGATGAACGCCCGCCTTGAGGAGGAAGAACTCGGCGGGGCCGCCGTCAGCTACAAGATGAAGGATTGGGCCTTCAACCGCCAACGCTACTGGGGCGAGCCCATCCCCATCGTCCATTGCGAACAATGCGGCATGCAGGGCGTGAAAGAAGAGGATTTGCCCGTCCGTCTTCCCGATCTCGAACGTTTCGAGCCGAACCGTGAAGGCGAAAGCCCGCTCGCGAACATCGAATCGTTCGTACGGACGACGTGTCCGACTTGCGGCGGCGAGGCCCGCCGGGAGACCGACACGATGCCGCAATGGGCGGGAAGCAGCTGGTATTTCCTCCGCTATGTGGACCCGAAGAACGACACCGAACTCGCCAACTATCACAAACTCAAATACTGGCTCGGCGTCGATTGGTACAACGGCGGCATGGAACATGTCACCCGCCATGTCATCTACAGCCGCTTTTGGCACCAGTTCCTCTACGACATCGGTGTCGTCCCCACGAAGGAGCCTTTCAAGAAAAGGACCGCGCAAGGTCTCATCCTCGGCTCCGACGGCGACAAGATGAGCAAGTCCAAAGGCAATGTCGTCGATCCCGCCGAGATCATCGAGACCCACGGGGCCGACACGCTCCGTCTCTACATCCTCTTCATCGGCGACTACGAACAATCGACCCCCTGGAACGACAACGGACTCAAAGGTTGCCGGCGCTTCCTCGAGAAGGTCTGGCGACTCAGGGAAAAAGTCGGGGCCGATAAAGACGAAAAAGCGGTCGAGACCCTTCTGCACAAGACCATCGCGGGTGTCGACGAAGATATCGAAGAGACGAAATTCAACACCGCCATCGCCAAACTCATGACGTTCGCGAACGAGGCGGCGAAAGCGGAGGGCATCACGAAAGACACCTTCCGGACGTTTTTGAAGCTCTTGAACCCCTTCGCCCCCCACATCGCCGAAGAGCTGAACGAGCGTCTGGGGCATCGCGAACCCCTGGTGAAGAGCTCCTGGCCCGATGTCGACGAAAGCCTGTTGGAGGAAGAACGCGTGACGATCGTCTTCAGCGTGAACGGCAAGGTCCGCGACAAGATGGAAGTGGCGAAAGACACGGACAAGGCCGAACTCGAAAGCATGGCCCTCGCGAACGAACGGGTGAAAAAATTCACCGAAGGCAAGAAAATCGTCAAGGTGGTCGTCGTCCCGGGCCGTCTTGTGAATGTCGTCGCCAAATGAACAAAGCCCCCGCCCGCCGGGGGCTTTTTTTCGGTGTTTTCGGTCCATCATTTCCCTTTTCAAGTTGCATCTGTATGACAAACGTGATATAATCCCATGTGTAAAAACGCTTACATGGCGTTTAAATTTTTGTTCGCCAATTATGAAAAGGAGGCATTATATTCATGAAGAAGTTCGACTACATGGAGAAGTACGGTTATGAACAATTGGTGTTCTTCCATGACGAGAGCACCGGCCTCAAGGGCATCACCTGTATCCACAACACCACCCTCGGACCCTCCCTCGGCGGTACGAGACTCTGGAACTACGAGTCCGAAGAAGAGGCCACGCTCGATGTCCTCCGTCTCGCACGGGGCATGACCTACAAGGCCGCGGCGGCCGGGTTGAACCTCGGCGGCGGCAAGTCCGTCCTCATCGGCGATCCCGAAAAGGTCAAGAGCGAAGCGTATTTCCGCGCCTTCGGACGCTATGTGCAGACCCTGGGAGGACGCTACATCACCGCTCCCGACGTCAACACGAGCGCCAAGGACATGAAATTCATCAATGTCGAGACCGACTATGTCGTGGCCATCCCCGAAAAAAGCGGCAATCCTTCTCCCGCGACCGCTTGGGGCGCATTCCACGGTATCCGCGCCTCGTTGAAGGAAAAGTTCGGGGACGACGATATCTCGAAATACACCTATGCCGTGCAGGGCGCCGGCCAGACGGGCGATTTCCTGATCGGCTATCTGCTCGAAGCGAATGCGAAGAAGATCTATTTCACCGAAATCAACGAGAAGCACATCGAGAAGATCAAGAAGAAGTATCCCGAAGTGGAATTCGTCGAGCCCGACGACATCTACGGACTCGATGTCGACGTGTTCGCCCCCTGTGCTCTGGGCGCCGTCGTCAACGACAAGACCTTGAAGAAGATCAAGGCGCCGATCATCGGCGGTACGGCGAACAATGTCTTGGAAGACGAAGACAAACACGGCAAGGCCGTCCAAGAACAGGGTATCCTCTATGCCCCCGACTTCGTCATCAATGCCGGCGGTCTCATCAACGTCAGCCACGAACTCAAAGAATATGACAAGACCAAGGCCTTCAATGAAATCGAACTCATCTACGACCGCCTCCTCGAGATCTATCAGGTCGCCAAGGAAGACAACGTGACCACGACCCAGGCGGCGAAGATCTTCGCCGAGCGCCGCATCGACCAGATCGACAAAATCCACGCCAACTACATCAAGAAGTAATCCATGAGAAGGATCACCTTCCTCTGCGGACACTACGGATCGGGGAAATCGGAGATCGCGGTGAATCTCGCCATCGACGAGGGCATCGACTATCTGGTCGACCTCGACGTCATCAATCCCTATTTCCGTTCCCGCAGCGTCCATGAACTATTGGCGGCCGAAGGCGTCACGCTCGTGGAAAGCTCCATCGAGAAGGCGGCGAACAGCGACCTTCCGGTGATCAGCGCCAAAGGTGCCGCCCCTTTCCACGACAAGAGCATTCGCGCCATCTACGACCTCGGCGGCACGGACCAGGGCGCGAAGCTCGTCCAACAATACCGTCACATGTTCGCCCTTGACGACACCGTGGACTTCCTCGTCGTGGTGAACGTCTTCCGACCCGAGACCGCCGACGCCCAAAAGATTGTCCGTCTCATCGACAGTCTGGAGGCGGCCGCCGACATGAAGGTGACCGGTCTCATCAACAACTCCAACCTCATCAAGGAGACCCGTGCGGAACACATCGAGAAGGGTGAGCGCATCCTTGCCGAAGTGGCCACCGCCCGGGGCATCCCGATTCGTTACACCTTCCACGAGGAAAGCGTCCCCTTGTCGGGGACCTTTTCCGGAGAGACGCGCTCCTTGCGGCGTTATCTCGCCAAGAAATGGTTATAGGAGGATTTTATGGCTAAAGGTAGAATCATCATCAACGAGGACAAATGCAAGGGTTGTGATCTCTGTGTGCATCATTGCCCCGTCGACATCCTCGCTCTCGACACCTCGCGCACGAACAAGAAAGGCTACACCCCCCTCATGGTGACCGACCCCGACAAATGCATCGCTTGCGCTTTTTGCGCCATGATTTGTCCGGACAATGTCATCACCGTCGAGAGATTCACGAAATCCTAAAGGAGTGAAAGCATGGCAAAAGTCTTGATGAAGGGGAACGAAGCCATGGCCCTGGCCGCCATCGAAGGCGGCTGCGACGCCTTCTTCGGCTACCCCATCACCCCGCAGAACGAGATTCCCGAATACCTCTCCCGCCACATGGAGGAAAGAGGCCGCGTCTTCGTACAAGCCGAGAGCGAAGTCGCCGCCATCAACATGGTCTATGGCGCCGCCGGCGCCGGTGCCCGTGTCCTCACGAGCTCTTCGAGCCCGGGCATCGCCTTGAAACAAGAAGGCATCAGCTACATCGCCGGCAGCGAACTGCCCTGTGTCATCATCAATGTCATGCGGGGCGGCCCCGGTCTCGGCGGCATCCAACCCTCGCAAGCCGACTACCGGCAGATCACCAAGGGCGGCGGCAACGGCGACTATCATCTTCTCGCCTTCGCCCCCGAAAACCTGCAAGAGACCGTGAACATCATCAAGGAGAGTTTCGCGCTCGCCGACTATTACCGCAATCCGGTCATGATCGCCGTCGACGGCCTGCTCGGACAGATGATGGAGCCCGTCGACCTCGAAGCCGCACCGAAGACGGAAGTCCCGCCCGAGAAAGCATGGGCCGCGGACGGCAACTCCGATCGAAAGGGCGGCAGGAACGTCATCACCTCGATCCACCTCGACCCGCTCGAACTCGAAAAACACAACCGCAAACTGCAAAAGAAATACGACGAGATGGTGGCGAAGGAACAACGCTACGAGATGATCGAGACCGCCGATGCGGACATCGTCTTTGTGGCCTATGGTTCCATGGCCCGCATCGCCCGGAGTGCGGTGAAGACACTCCGTGAAGAAGGTATCAAGGTCGGCATGATTCGTCCGATCACCATCTGGCCCTTCCCGGAGAAGGCTTTCGACGAACTCCCCGCAAGCGTGAAGAGCCTGCTCACACTCGAGATGAGCCTCGGCCAGATGCACGAAGACGTACGCGCCGCGAACAACGGCCGTTTCGAACTCGATTTCTACGGTCGCACGGGCGGCGTCGTCCCCGAACCCGAGGAGATCATCGACCACGTGAAGCGGATGTTGGAAAAGGAGGGTTCCTCGTGAACGCGAAGACAGTATATGAACCCACGAAGGGTTTGGTGGAGAGAGACTTCCACTATTGCCCGGGCTGCACCCACGGCATCATCCACAAGCTCGTCGCCGAAGTCCTGGTGGAGAAAGGCCTTCTGGAGAAGGCCGTCGCCGTCGCGAGTGTCGGCTGCAGCGTGTTCAGCTACGAGTATTTCAACTGTGACGCCCATCAAGCACCCCACGGCAGAGCTCCCGCCGTCGCCACGGGCATCAAACGGGTCCGTCCCGACAGCGCCGTCTTCACCTATCAAGGTGACGGCGACCTCGCCTCCATCGGCACCGCCGAGATCGTCCATGCGGCCCATCGGGGCGAGAACATCACCGTCATCTTCGTCAACAACGCCATCTATGGGATGACCGGCGGCCAGATGGCCCCGACGACACTTCTCGGCCAAAAGACCTCGACCTCGCCTTTCGGTCGCGACAAGACGCTCACGGGCGAACCCCTGCGCATCTCCGAGATGCTCGCGACCATCCCCGGCGCGGCCTATCTCGAACGCGTGAGCGTGCATGACCCCAAACACATCCGCAAAGCGAAAAAAGCGATCGAGAAGGCCTTCGACGTACAGATGAACAAACAAGGCTTTTCCATGATCGAGTTCATCTCCACATGTCCCGTCAACTGGGGCATGAACCCGATGGATTCCATTGCCTGGGCCAAGGAGAACATGATTCCCTACTACCCCTTGAAAGTCTTCAAGGACAAGACGGACGGTGATAACGATGAATGAGGAAAAAGTCATCATCGCCGGTTTCGGCGGACAGGGCGTCATGCTCATGGGACAGATCCTCTCCCATGCGGCGACAGTCGCCGATCTGAACACGACCTGGATTCCTTCCTACGGTCCCGAGACCCGGGGCGGCACGGCGAACTGCGCTGTGACCATCGGCGAAGAAAGAATCAACTCCCCCGTCGTGAGTGTCCCCGATTCGCTCATCATCATGAACCAGCCCTCACTCGACAAGTTCCAGAAGAAACTGAAAAAAGGCGGCATCCTCATCGCCAACAAGAGCCAGATTTCCGACGCCGTCTATCGTGACGACATCGAGGTCTACGAAGTCGACGCCAACAAGCAAGCGCTCGAGATCGGCAATCTGCGCGTGGCGAACATGGTCATGCTGGGAGCCTATATCGCTGTCACCGGAGTCTTTTCCAAAGACGATATGTTCGCCGTTTTCGAAAAGATCTTCACCGGCAGGAAGAGCGAGCTCATCGATTTGAACAAAAAGGCGCTCGAAGCCGGTATCCGGGCTGTCGGGAAATAGACATCCCGGCCGTCTCAAGGTGGTGATCCGCATGCGGATCCTCGTTATCAACCCCGGTTCCACGAGCACCAAGGTGGCCGTCTACGAAAAGAAGAAGAAACTCAAACCCATCGCCAAGACGACCATCCGCCACGAAGAAAGCGACATGTTGAAGCTGGAGACCCTCGCCGAACAGTTGCCCCTCCGCAAACAGTTGGTCTTGGACTTCTTGGACGAATATGAGATTCCCCTCTCCTCGCTTGACGGCTTCATCGGCAGGGGCGGACTCCTGCGTCCGCTCGAGAGCGGTCTTTATCGAGTCAACGAGACCATGATCGAGGAGCTGCAGGCGAACACCCACGGGGAACACGCCTCGAACCTCGGCGGCCTCATCGCCTGCGCTTTGGCGAAGAAGGCCGGCAAAGAGGCCTATATCGCCGATCCCGTCGTCGTCGACGAGATGGACGAGGTCGCCAAGATGAGCGGGTTGAACGGCATCACCCGCCGGAGCCTCTTTCATGCCTTGAACCACAAGGCCGTCGCACGGAAATACGCCGAAGAGGTGAAAATCCCCTACGAGAAGCTCCACTTGATCGTCGCCCACCTCGGCGGCGGCATCAGCGTGGGCTATCACAAGTTGGGTCGCGTCGTCGACGTCAACAACGCCCTCGACGGTGACGGGCCGATGAGTCCCGAACGGACCGGCAGTCTTCCCGTCTCCGCCGTCATCGACATGGCGTATGGTTCCCACACCAAGGAGGAGTTCTTGAAACTCGTGCGGCACTACGGCGGCATGTTCAGCTATCTGAACACCAAGGACGCCGAGGCCGTGAGCGACATGTTGAACGAGAACCGGGTCGAAGCCGTGAAGGTCGTCGATGCCATGGTGCACCAGATTGCCAAGGAGATCGGGGCCCTCCACGCCCTCACCCAAGGACAACTGGACGCGATCCTTTTGACGGGGGGACTCGCTTACAACCAAGACATCATCCAACCCCTCCTGGAGATGATCGACCATCTGGGGGACATCCGTCTCTTCCCCGGAGAGAACGAACTCGTGTCCATGGCCTTCAACATGGCGGCCCTCCTCGAAGGGAAGACGGAAGCGAAAGAATATTGACCCCAAAAAAGAAAACCGCACCGCCTGCCCGTATGATGCCCGTGCAGGCGGTGTTTTTCATGCCGATTTGTCCTCATTGTCAAAGGGATTTTCTCTTGCGTCAGACCTTCGCCGACCTTTTCCGGCTCGAGACGGTGTGTCCCCGGTGTAGAAGGCTCTCTAACCGGGAAATACGTCGGGAGGTCTTACCCCTTTCGGGGAGCGAGTGCCATATCTTCAGTTTCCATCATGCCGACCACCCCGTGCTCACAGCCCGCATCTTCGCCATGACGGCACAAAGTGGGAACGCCATCGTTTTTGTCGAAGAAGGGCTCTTGAGCGACCGTGTCGCCCTTCTTCATCTTGCAAGCCTTATGCGCCCCCTGAGGCTCTATCGGGCGGAATTCTTCACCATGGACGAGATCGAGACGCTCATGATCGCCTTGGATGCGGACCCGTCATTTTTTTAGCGACTCGGATTATGCCGGGCGACAAATATGATATAATGAAAGTATCAAAGAGAAGGAGTTGATCGAGATGATTGTCGAAGTGCGCGGCAAGAACGGTTTCACCGTGACAGAGGCCATCGAGAACTACGCGAAGGAGAAACTCTCGAAACTCGAACGCTACTTCAAGGAGGAACTGGACGCCGCCGTTGTCTGCAAGACCTACAGCGATCATCACAAAGTGGAAATCACAATACCGACCAAACTCTTCACCATGCGCGCCGAGGTCGGAGAAGAAGATATGTACGCGGCGATCGACATCGCCATCGACAAACTCGAACGCCAGATCCGCAAGAACAAGACGAAAGTGAACAGGAGTCTCCGGAAACGGGAAGGTGTCAAGGACATCTTCAACGACGATGTGGACCTCGAAGCCCTCGAGCGCGAACTCGTCGGTCATCCCGTCAAGAAAAAGACCCACAAACTCGAAAAGATGACGACCGACGAAGCCATCACGGCGATGGAGATGCTCGGGCACGACTTCTACATCTACCGCGACGAGGAGACGGACAAGGTCCATGTGCTCTATCTCAGAAAAGACGGCGACTACGCCGTGATCGAGACCGAATGACCAAGAAATGCGCGATCGGTCGATCGCGCATTTTTTTTGCCGTGTGACGGGCTCTATCCTTTTTTATGGAAGACCTTTATGATATGATATTCATGATTGAATGAGGTGACACTATGCTGAAAAGATTCTTCGACCCGAGCCGCCGCGCCCAGAAGAGACTCCACGCATTCGCCGAGGAGGTCATCGCTCTCCACGAAGAGACGATCAAATCGTTGAGCGACGAGGAACTCAAAGGCAAGACCGAAGAGTTCAAACGCCGTCTCGAAGAGGGCGAGAGCCTCGATGATCTGGAAAAGGAGGCGTATGCCGTCGTGCGCGAAGCATCGACCCGCGTGACGGGCATGACGCCGTTCCTCGTACAGATCATGGGTGCGAAAGTGATCCACGAGGGCGACATCGCCGAGATGAAGACGGGGGAAGGTAAGACCCTCACCGCCGTCATGCCGGCCTATCTCAACGGCTTGACGGGCAAGGGTGTGCACATCGTCACCGTGAACGACTATCTCGCCCGCCGGGAAGCCGAAGGCGAGATCGGTGACATCTTCCGCTTTCTCGGACTCACCTGCGGCTTGAACCATCGCGATTTGACACCCGAAGAGAAGAAGGAAGCCTATCGTGCCGACGTGATGTATTCGACCAACAACGAAGTCGGTTTCGACTATCTCCGCGACAACATGTCCATCTACAAGGATTCGATCGTCCAACGCGATTTGCATTTCGCCATCATCGACGAGGTGGACTCCATCCTCATCGACGAAGCGCGGACCCCCCTCATCATCTCCGGGGGCGCCAAACAGACCGCGAACCTCTACAAACAGGCGAACGCTTTCGCCAAGACACTCGAAGAAGACGACTATTCGATCGACTTGAAAGCCCGCCATGCGACCTTGACGAGCGACGGCATGAAGAAGGCCGAACGCTATTTCGGCATCGACAACCTCTACGACCTCGAACATGTGACATTGCTTCATCACATCAACAACGCCGTCGCCGCGAATTTCATCATGGAACTCGACGTCGACTATGTCGTCAAAGAGGGCGAAGTCGTCCTCGTCGACCAGTTCACCGGCCGACTGATGCCCGGCAGGCAATACTCGGGCGGACTGCACCAGGCCCTGGAGGCGAAAGAAGGCGTCGAAATCAAGAAGGAGACGACGACCCTCGCCTCGATCACCTTCCAGAACTATTTCCGCATGTACGACAAACTCGCCGGTATGACCGGTACCGCCAAGACCGAGGAAGAGGAGTTCCAAAACATCTACAACATGTTCGTCATCGAGATCCCCACGAACGAGCCGATGATCCGTTATGACGACACCGACGCCCTCTTTCCCGACATGGAAAGCAAATACAAGGCCTTGGCCGACGAAATCGCCCGCCGGAACAAGAAAGGCCAACCCGTCCTCGTGGGCACCATTTCCATCGAAAGCAGTGAACGCATCTCGAAACTGTTGAAGCGGAAAGGGATCAAGCACGACGTCTTGAACGCCAAGAACCACGAGCGGGAAGCGCAGATCATCGAGGATGCGGGCCAGAAAGGGTCCGTCACGATCGCCACCAACATGGCCGGCCGCGGAACCGACATCAAGCTCGGTGAAGGCGTGAAGGAGCTCGGCGGCCTCGCCGTCATCGGCACCGAGCGCCACGAGGCCCGCCGCATCGACGACCAGCTCCGGGGACGGAGCGGCCGTCAGGGCGACCCCGGCTATTCCAAGTTCTTCCTCTCGGGTGACGACGACCTCGTCCGCCGTTTCGGCGGCGAACGCTTCAAACAACAACTCGAGTACCTCTCCCGCACCCGCGACAAGTCCGAGAAGAAACCGCTCCAAAGCAAGTTCTTCGCCCGCCAGATCAAACGGGCCCAGCGCCAGATCGAGGGGACGAACTACGACAGACGAAAGACCGTCCTCCAATACGACGAAGTCCTGCGGAAGCAACGGGAGATCATCTACGGCCAAAGAAGAGACATCCTTCTCCAAGAAGACATCGTCGACATCGTCAAGCCGATGACCAAACGACATATCGACCGTCTTTTGGAAGAACACACGGACCGCACGAAAAAGCCACCGCGTTTGGACAAGGACAGTTTTCTCGATGCCGTCTCCGGCAAATTGATCCCCGTCGACCGCATCGAACGCGAAAAAGTCACCACCGATACCGAAAGCACCTATCAACACCTCGAAGAGATCCTCGAAGACGATTTCAAGAAGAAAGAAGAGCAGTTCGGCCGCGACAAGTTCAACGAGTTCTTGAAAGCGGTCGTCTTGCGGGTCGTCGACACCCACTGGGTGCAGCACATCGACCAGATGAGCGAACTGCGCCAGAGCGTGGGGTTGCAGTCCTACGGCCAGCAGAACCCGCTCCGTGAATACCAGGAGATGGGCTACACCCTCTTCGAGAACATGGTCGGCGCCATCGAGCGCGACACGACCCGCTACATCCTCCGCGCCCGTGTCCGCGACAATCTCCAACGCGTGCAGGTCGCCAAGCCGACAAAGACTTCTTCGGGTAAAGAGGAAGAAAGAAAGAAACAACCCGTCCGACGCAAGAAGGTCGGACGCAACGAGCCCTGTCCCTGCGGCAGCGGCAAGAAGTACAAACACTGCCACGGCCGCTAGGCCCCGGATGGGTGATGACCATGGAAACCTATGAGATCCGCCAATACAAAGAAACCTTCGAGCGTCGCCTCGAAGACATCAAGAGCCTCCTCGACATCGACACGCTCGAAGCCTCCATCAAAGAGATCGAGGCCGAGACCTATGAGAACGGCTTCTGGGACGACCACAAAAGGGCCCAGAGAGTCATCAAGCGCTTGAAGGAGAAGAAGAACCGCCTCGAAGCCTACCAAGAACTCGAGCGCGGTCTCGAGAACATCGAGGTCGCCCTCGAACTCATCGAGATGGAAGAATCCGCCGAGGGTGTGGAAGACGACATCGCCCATCTCGAGCGGGCTTTCGACAAGCTCGAGACCTTGCTCTTCCTCTCCGAGGAGTACGACAGCGCCCCGGCCATCTTGGAGATCCACCCCGGTGCGGGCGGCACGGAAAGCCATGATTGGGCCTTGATGCTCTATCGGATGTACAAGCGCTACGCCGAGCGGAAGGGCTTCTCTTTCATCGTGAACGACTATCTCGAAGGCGGCGAGGCGGGATTGAAGAACGCGACCGTCACCATCCGCGGCGAACACGCCTACGGCCTTTTGAAGAACGAACACGGCGTCCATCGCTTGGTGCGGATCTCGCCGTTCGACTCTTCGTCACGGCGGCATACGAGTTTCGCCGCCGTCACCGTCATCCCCGAAGTCGACGACGAGATCGACATCGAGTTGAAGGACGCCGACCTCCGCATCGACACCTACCGTTCGAGCGGCGCCGGCGGCCAACACGTCAACACCACCGACTCGGCCGTCCGGATCACCCATCTTCCCACCGATGTCACGGTGACCTGCCAAAACGAACGGTCCCAGATCAAAAACCGCGAACAGGCGCTGAAGATTTTGAAAGCGAAACTCTTCCGCCTGGAAAAGGAAAAGAAACAAGAAGAGATCATGCAGATCAAAGGGGAGGGCTCCGCCGTCGCTTTCGGCAGCCAGATCCGCTCCTATGTCCTGCACCCCTACAACATGGTCAAGGACCATCGCACCGAAGTGGAGACCGCCCAGGTGCAGAAGGTCCTGGACGGCGAGATCGACGAATTCATCCTGGGCCACTTGAAGCAGCTCTCCAAGGAGCGTGAGCGGGATGCGAAAGACGCTTAGGAAACTCTCGCTTTCCAACCGTTATCTCATGATCAGCGTCGGCATCTTCCTCATGGTGGCAGGCTTCTATTATTTCATCATACCCGCGGCGTTGGTCATCGGCGGGGTGAGCGGTGTCGGTGTGCTCTTTTCCGAGCTCTTCGCCATCCGCGTCTCTTTGGTCGTCCTCATCTTGAATGTGGTCCTGCTCGGGCTCGGGTGGCTCTTTCTCGGTTTCAAGAGTTTCCTCCGCAGTATCTATGGTTCTTTGTTGTTTCCGTTGTTCCTCTTTTTGTTGGAGGAGTTCAGCCCAGAGCTGGACATGGAGCCCGATTATCTTTTGTATACGATGTTCGGCGGCTTTTTGCTCGGCATCGGCTTCGGCTATGTCATCAAATACGGCGGCACGAGCGGCGGGACGGACATCCCCATCAAGATTCTGCATAAACGGCTCAAGCTCCCCTTGAGCTTTTCCATATACTTGATCGACGGCGCGATCATCCTTTCCGGCGTCATCGCTTTCTATGCCGACAAAGGCATCACCATGGGGCTTTATGCCATCCTCACCATGGTCGTGAGCGGCCGGGTGGCCGATTACGTCGTCATCGGTTCCAACACCATGAAAGCCGTCCACATCGTCACCGAGAAACCCGCCCGCATCAAGGAGCTCATCTACGAGGCTTTGGAACGCGGTGTGAGCCTCGTCCCGATGAAGGGCGGCTACAGCATGCGGGACAAGACCATCGTGCTTTCGGTCATCACCCGCGACGAGTATCACCGGATTCGCGACATCATCGCCGAGGTCGACGAAGACGCTTTCGTCTTCGCGTCCCCGGCCACAGAGATACAAGGCGATTTCACCACCCATTGGGAGGATGATTGAATCATGCGTAATTTGCGCCGCATCATCGCGGGTGTCTTCTTGGTCTTCGCGCTCACGCTTGCGGGCTGCGAACAAAGACCGACCGGGGACGACCCGAACCGGGCCCTCTTCGAAGAGGCCATTGAAGGCATCGAAGACAACTTCTACAAAGACATTTCGCGCGACGAACTGTATGAGGCCGCCATCCGCGGACTGTTCGACGCTTTGAACGACCCCTTCAGTCGTTATATGACCGAAGAAGAGGCCAAACAGTTCCGTGAAGGCTTCGGGGAAGAATTCGTCGGGGTCGGTGTGACCGTCGAGAACATCGACGACAATGTCGTCGTCCGGAAAGTCTGGACGGACTCGCCCGCCGAGGCCGCGGGCATGCGCCCCGGTGACACCGTGACCCACATCGACGGGGTCGATTTCCGTCATAAATCCTATCTCGACACCATCAACGCCCTCGTCGGCGAAGAAGGGACCACGGTGGAGCTCGGCGTCCGGCGCCCCGGCGTCGAGGAGACGCTCACTTTCACCATGGAGCGCGAACGGATTCCCAATCCGAGCGTGACCCACGACATCTTCGAGGTCGAAGGCCGCGCGATCGGCTATCTGAAAATCAACCAATTCGGCGACCAGACCGCCGACCTCGTCGCGAACGTGCTTTCCGAGTTCGAGGACGAAAATGCGATCGACGGTCTCGTCATCGACGTCCGCGACAACACCGGCGGCTATCTCACGAGCGTCAAGGAGATCTTGGACATGTTCCTCACCGAAGGTGACCTGCCGATGTTCACCATCGAGCAGGTCGTCGCCGGGACACCTCTGCGCCACGATTACGAAGCGAGCGGAACGGAGACGAAACCCTATGACATCAAGGTGCTCGTCAACCAAAACAGCGCGAGCGCTTCCGAGGTCTTCGCGATGGCGATGATGGAAAAAGGCGGGTATGATGTCATCGGCACCCCTTCTTACGGCAAGGGAACGATGCAAATCCCCGTCCGGCTCGCCGACAACAGCCAGTTGCACATCTCGGCCGGTCGCTGGTTCACACCGACGGGAGACTGGATCCATTTCGACGGCGGTGACATGGAGCATGTGCAACCCACAATCGAGGTCGAACAGAATCCCTACCACTACGCCTACAGCGTCCATCTCGCCGAAGATGAGGTCCTCGAATACGACCTCGTCTCCTCGAAGGTCGCCAACGTGCAAAAGATCCTCTCCGCCTACGGCTATGACATCCGCACCGACGGATACTTCGACGAGGCCACGGTTCTCGCCGTCGAGGACTTCCAAGAAGAGAACGACCTGCCCGTGAGTGGCAAGGTGGACGGGACCACGGCCCTCGCCCTCTCGGAGTTCTTGCTGTATTACCGCACCGACCAAGCGACGGACACCCAACTCTCCGTCGCCCTCGACGAGTTCCGCGAATGATGAAGTTGAAAGACGTCCGGTCGGCGGGGAAGAAGACGTTCAGCGTCGTTCTCGAAAAAGACGGCGACGAAGAGACGATCACCCTCCGCGAGGAGACCGTCGTCAAGCACGGTCTTTTCCTGAAAGACACCCTGGACGAGAAAGAACTCGGCCGCATAAGAGCCGACGACGCCTTCCACAAGGCGTTGGCCCAAGCTTATGACCTCTTGGCCCGTCGCGACTATGCCTCGACGCTTCTTAGGAAGAAACTCGCCGCCCACGGGAAAAGAACCGTCGACAGGGTCATGAAACATCTCGAGGACGAAGGCTATGTCGATGATGCGAAGACGCTCCGCATCCATTTCGAGGATGCCCTCGCCCATCGAACGGACGGGCCGAAGAAGTTGCGTGAACGCTTCTTGCGAGAAGGCTATCCGCAAGCCCTCGTGGACGATGTACTCGCCGCCTACGACGAAGAGACCCAAAGCCGAAAAGCACGCGAATACATCATGAAGACCAAGCGGACCCTGCCCGCCATCACACCCAGGAAGGCCGAAGAAAGACTATTGACGGCCGGACTCCGCCAAGGGTTCGATTACGAAATCTTGAAACCGTTGGCCTATGAAGCGCGCGTCGAAATCGAACAAGAGACGGATGTCGAAGCGCTCATCACCGCGCGGATCGCCGCTTTGCGGGCGAAATACGGAAAAACCGACGCGAAAGCGAAAGAAAGACTCATCCGGAAGCTCCTCGGTGAAGGCTTCGCGTATGATCTGATCCGGAAACACCTCGATTGAGAAGGGGGGGGATGTCCATGGACGAAGCGACCAGACGAACGTTCTTGCGAGGCGACATGGAAGATGCCCACGCCCATTTCGGCGCCCATGTCCAAAAGGATGAAAAAGGACGCCCACGGGCCGTCCGTTTCACGGTGTACGCCCCCGCCGCGCGCCGTGTCGATGTGGTCGGCACCTTCAACGACTATGCCCCGGGCGTCCATGAGATGCACCCGCTGGGGGACGGCGTCTTCCGTCTCGAAATCACCCGCGACCTTCGCGGCCATTTCTACAAATACCTCATCCACACGAAGCGGGGGGAGACGATCCACAAGAGCGACCCCTTCGCTTTCGCAAGCGCCCTTCGTCCCGACACCCCTTCCCGGGTCGTCGACCTCGACACCCATGAATGGCAAGATGGCGACTATATGAAAAAAAGGCGCAGGCAGAGACCCTACGATTCCCCCGTCTCCATATACGAAGTGCATCTCGGAAGCTGGATGCGCAAGCCCGACGGCACCTTCAACAGCTACCGCGAACTCGCCGAAAGACTCATCCCGCACGTCAAGGAACACGGGTTCACCCACATCGAACTGATGCCGGTCTACGAGCACCCTTTCGACGGCTCCTGGGGCTATCAGGGGACGGGCTACTACAGCATCACCTCCCGGTATGGAGAACCCGCGGATTTCATGCATTTCGTGGATCTATGCCACCAAGAAGGCATCGGCATCATCCTAGACTGGGTCCCCGGCCACATCGCCAAGGACGGCCACGGGCTCTATCGTTTCGACGGCACCCATCTCTACGAGTACGCCGACGAGAAAATCCGCGAGAACGTGGTCTGGGGCACGGCGAATCTCGACCTCGGCAAGGGCGAGACACAGAGTTTTCTCGTGTCCAACGCCATCTTCTTCATGGAGAAATACCACATCGACGGCATCCGCGTCGACGCCGTGGCGAACATCATCCACCATCTCGGTGATTCCTCCCGCGGTCTGAACGAAGGCGGTGTCGCTTTCTTGCAAAAACTGTCCCGCGCGGTCTTCGCCCGCCATGAGCAGATGATCCTCGCCGCCGAGGACTCGACGGCCCATCCGCTCGTGACGCACCCTGTCGAACAGGGCGGCCTCGGCTTCAACTACAAATGGAACATGGGCTGGATGAACGACACGCTGGAATACTTCCAAAGGGAACCGATCCACAGAAAGCACCACCATAACGAGATCACCTTCTCTTTGATGTATGCTTTCAGCGAGAATTTCATCCTGCCCTTTTCGCATGACGAAGTCGTGCACGGGAAGAAGACCCTCGTTTCCAAGATGCCCGGTGATTATTGGCAGAAGTTCGCGAACTATCGCGCGCTCTTGGGGTGGCTTTTCACCCATCCCGGCAAGAAGCTCCTCTTCATGGGGCAAGAATTCGCCCAGATGGACGAATGGAAAGAATGGAGCGAGCTTGATTGGAATCTTTTGAGCTATCCCGTCCATGATGCCGTCCGCCGCTATGTGCAAGACTTGAACGCGCTTCTTCGAAACGAGCCCGCTTTGTACGAGCTCGACCACGATCCGGCCGGCTTCGAATGGATCGACGCCGACAACGCGGCACAGAGCGTGCTCGCCTATCTGCGGAAGGACAAAGCGGGGAAGCCCGTCGTCGTGGTCTTGAACCTGACCCCGACGACGCACGAGGATTTTCGACTCGGTGTCCCCGCACCGGGCGACTATAAAGAGATCATGAACAGCGACCGCGAGACCTACGGCGGCTCGGGTGTGGAGAATCCGTCACTTTCCGCCCGGAAAGAGTCTTCTCACGGACGGGAATGGTCCGTAAGACTTTCCCTCCCGCCCTTGGCTCTTTGCATCCTGAAACAGGAGGAATGAGATGAAAACGGAGACCATCGCCATGGTGCTCGTGGGCGGCAAAGGCAGCCGCCTCCGTCCCATCACGGAAAAGAAGGCCAAACCGGCCGTGACCTTCGGCGGGAAGTATCGCCTTGTCGATTTCGTCTTGAGCAACCTCGCCAACGCCATGATCAACACGGTGGGCATCATCACACAATATGAACCCCATTCCCTCATGGACTACATCGGCCTCGGCAGCAGCTGGGACCTCGATGTGAGCGAGGGTGGCGTGCACTTTTTGACACCCTACACGGACATCGACGGCGAGAAGTGGCAGAAGGGGACGGCCCACGCTATCCGCCAGCATCTGCACTTCGTCAGGACACACGATCCCAAGTATGTGCTCGTCCTTTCGGGCGACCACATCTACAAGATGGACTATCGCGAACTCATCCGGACCCACGAGAAGAAGGGATCCGACTTCACGATCGGCATCTTCACCCCCGACGACAGTCTCTCCCGTTACGGTGTCCTCACCGTGGACAAAGACGGCTTCGTCGAGCGTTTCGAAGAAAAACCAAAAGACCCCGCGGGCGATTATGCCTCGATGGGCATCTATCTTTTCAATCGCGACATCTTGGAGAAGATCCTCGCCGACGGACTCGATGAAGATTTCGATTTCGGCAACGACATCATCCCCAAGGCGCTCGCGGAAGGCTACTCCATCGCCGCCCACACCTTCAAGGGGTATTTCCGCGATGTGGGGACGATCGAGAGTCTGTATGACGCGAACATGGACCTCATCGACCATCCCGAACAGTTGATGTTGAATGATTATCGGAACCTGCCCGTGTACACCCGTTCGAGCAACCTGTCGCCCCATCACGTCATAAGCAAGGGCGGTATCGTCGACGTTTTGGTGAGCGACGGCTGCATGATCGAGGGGAATGTGAAAAGGAGCGTCTTGTCGGGGAATGTCATCGTGAAGAAGAACGCCGCCGTCGAGGCGAGTCTCCTTTTCGAGGGGGTCGTCGTCGGCGAGGATGCGCACGTGAAGAATGCGATCGTTTTGGAAGACACGGTCATCCTCCCCGGCACCGAACTCGTCTTCGACACCCCCACCGTCATCGACAACAAGAAACTCTGGGCTTTGGGAGGTGGTCGTGATGCGTGACCTCTCACTCGTCATCGACGCCACGAGCCGCGGGGCTTTCGAGAAACTCACCCAACACCGGATGCCCGGGGCGCTCCCGTTCGCCGGAAAATACCGTCTCATCGATTTCGCCCTCTCCAATGCGAAAAACGCCAACGTGACGAACGTGGCCATCTTCCCCTGGGGGAATTATCGTTCCCTCCAGGACCACATCGGCAGCGGCAAACGCTGGAATCTCGATAGGCGCCGGGACGGACTCTTCATCCTCCCGCCGAAGAACATGATGATGCCGACGGAGGATTCGCTCACTTTCCAGCGGATGCACGAACACATCGAATATTTCAAGCGGAGCCCCCAGAAATATTTCCTCTTCACCCCGGCCTCCATCGTCTGGAACGCCGATCTCGCCGCGCTTGTCGAAGAGCATGTCGCCTCTCAGGCCGAAGTGAGCGAGGTCCGCACCGAAAGGGGCCGCATCCTGACTTTCATCATGAGTCGTGAGTTTCTCATGAAGCGCATCGAGGAATATGACATCATCCCCTACAAGACCCTTTCCGACCTCGTCGACAGAGACGAGCGCATCAAGGTGAACACCATCTTCCACACCGGGTATGCCCGCATGGTCACCAACCCCGTGAACTATCTCGCCGCCAATCTCGACATGTTGAAGTTCGAGATCGGGCGGACGGTCTTCCCCCTCGAGGCCCCCATCGTCAGCAAGGAGAAAACGGCGCCTCCGGCCCGTTATCTCCCGGGGAACGAAGTCGAGGACACCCTCGTCGCGAGCGGGTGTCTGATCCAGGGAAGCATCAAGGAAAGCGTCGTGAGCCGGGATGTCATCATCAAGAAGGACGCCCGGATCGAGAACTCCTTCCTCATGAACAATGTCGTCGTCGAAGAGGGGGCGATCATCAAGCACGCCGTCTTGGACAAAGAGACCGTCGTGAAGCGAGACACCCTCGTCGAGGGCACGCCCCACCATCCCTACGTGACGGAAAAAAGACAGGTCGTCACCGACCATAGCGGCCTTTCCGTGCTGCATGTCGCGGCCGAGGCACACCCCTTCGTGAAGACGGGCGGCCTCGCCGACGTCATCGAAGGACTCTCCCGCGCCCAGAGCAAGAAAGGCATCGAGACCGCCGTCGTGCTCCCCCTCTACAAATCGATCAAGGACACCTATTCCGAGACCTACCAGTATGTGACGACGGAGACTTTTGAATTCCGCGGGGAGACGGAGAAGATTAGGGTCTATCAAATCCAGCGGGACAAGGTGCGTTTCTTCTTCATCGAACATTTCCGCTTCTTCGAACGGGAAGAGACCTACGGTTACGAAGACGACTGCCTCCGGTTCGCCTTTTTCGCTTTCTCCGTGGCCCGGATCCTCACAAAGATCGGCCCCTTCGACCTCTTGCATCTGCACGATTGGCACACGGGACTCCTTCCCGGCCTTTTGCAAGGGGAAAAAGACGCGCCGCCGACCCTCATGACCATCCACAACATCGACTATCAAGGAATCTGTCCGCGCGAACACCTCGAAGGGATCTATCCCCCCTTGGGTCAAAAGACCAACGTGAACTTCCTCGAGGAGGGCATCAACACGGCGACGAAACTCGCCACCGTCTCGCCGACCTATCGTGACGAACTCCGCTATGAATACTACGGCAAGAACCTCACCGAAGCCCTATTGAAAAGGGACAGGGACTTCTATGGGGTCTTGAACGGTATCTCCAAGAAGCTCCACCCCACGAACGATTCTTTGATCGCCGCTCCCTACGACATCGCGAGCCTCGAGAAGAAGCGCTTGAACAAGCGCGCCCTGCAGAAGCGGATGCGCCTTTCTCCCGGGGACGACAAGTTCGTCATCGGCATGGTGAGCCGCATCACCGAACAAAAAGGTTTCCCGATCCTCATCGATTGTCTGAAAAGCTTCCTCGCCGAACATGCCGACGTCGAGTTCGTCCTGTTGGGTCAGGGGGACGAAGAGTTCATCGACCGCCTCGAAGCGATCGCCAAGGAGCACCCCCGCCGGATGCGTTTGAACATCGGCTACGACGCGGCAATCCCCAATGAGATCTATGCCGGCGCCGACGCCTTCCTCATGCCTTCGCGCGTCGAACCCTGCGGCCTCTCCCAGATGATCGCCATGCGTTACGGCACCGTTCCCATCGTCAGAAAGACGGGCGGCCTCGCCGACAGCGTGACGGACTTCGATCCCGTGACCAAGAAGGGCAACGGTTTCACCTTCTTCCATTACGACGCCCATGTCCTCAAGGAGCGTCTCAAGGACGCCCACCGCGTCTTCAAGGACCAAAAAGAGGACTGGGTCGGCATCATGCGCCAAGCCATGCAAGCCGATTTCAGCCTGGAACGCCAGGCCCAGAAGATATTGGAGATCTATCAGAGC
The DNA here is from genome assembly GCA_003552275.1 of Mollicutes bacterium. GTDB lineage: Bacteria > Bacillota_I > Bacilli_A > Izemoplasmatales > Izemoplasmataceae > T1SED10-81. Next base: position 11,627 of record PUKL01000021.1, on the reverse strand, counting down.
ATCCTCTCCGATTGAAGCCCACACCGAAAGGATGAATCGATCATGAACGCCTTCAAGGACAAAGAGACATTCAAGAGCCATTTTGCGGACCGATTGTTGAAGCGGTATGTGACCACGCCGGAGGAAGCCTCCGAACGCCAGGCCTATCAAGTCTTGGCCGAACTGTTGAGCGAAGCGCTCAATGTCCAATGGCGCAAAAATGTTGAAAAGGCGGAAAAAGCCCCGCAAAAAGAAGTGTACTATTTCTCGATGGAATTCCTCACGGGGAGGCTCATCACGACGAATCTCGCCAACATGGGATTGCGGGAGCTCGTCCGCGACGCCTTCCGGGATTTCGACCTCGATCTCACGAGAATCGAGCGCGAGGAAGTCGACCCCGGCCTCGGCAACGGCGGCCTCGGTCGCCTCGCCGCCTGTTTTCTCGATTCCATCGCCTCCCTCTCCTACAAGGGACACGGCAACGGCATCCGCTACCGTTTCGGTTTCTTCGAACAGGCCATCGAAGAAGGCTATCAGGTCGAAAAGCCCGAGGATTGGCTGAAAGACCACTTCGCCTATGAAATCCGCCGCGACGAGGAGGCCTTGGACATCCCCTTCGGCGGCGCGGTCCACCATGAAGAAGGCGACATCCATTATGAGCCGCAAGAGACCATCCGGGCCGTTCCCTACGACATTCCCGTCCCCGGCGAGAAAAACGGCGTCGTGAACACGCTCAGGCTGTGGAACGCCGAGCCGAGCGACACCGTGCCGCAAGGCGTCGACCCGATGGCCTACAGCGAGGAGATCCGCAACATCAGCGCCTTCCTCTATCCCGACGACACCACCACCGAGGGCAAGATACTCCGTCTCAAACAACAATACTTCTTCACCGCCGCCGGGGTCAGAAGCATCGTGCAACGTCACGTGAAAAGACACGGGACCTTGGCGAACCTGCCCGACCATGTCGTCATCCAGATCAACGACACCCACCCTTCCCTCGTCATCCCCGAGCTCGTGCGCACCCTCGTGGACGATCACGCTCTCTCCTGGGACAAGGCTTGGGCAATCACCACCAAGGTCTCGGCCTACACCAACCACACGATTCTCGCCGAAGCGTTGGAAAGATGGCCCGTCGCCCTGCTTTCTCCCACGCTCCCCCGGATCCATCAGATCATCGAAGAGATCAACCGTCGCTATTGCAAGTATCTCTTGGACGAGAAGGGCTATGACAATGAAACGGTCCGTCGTCTGGCCATCATCGCCGACGGCGAAGTCCGGATGGCACACTTGGCCATCGTGGGCAGTTTCAGCGTCAACGGCGTCGCGAAGCTCCACACGGAAATCTTGAAGAAACACGAGATGAAAGAGTTCTATGCGCTCTATCCCGACAAGTTCAACGCCAAGACGAACGGCGTGACCCACCGGCGTTTCTTGAAACACATCAATCCCCGTCTCTCCGCCCTCCTCGACAAACACGTCCCGACTTGGGACAAAGAGCCCATGAAGCTGCAGGACCTCCTCGCGCACAAGGACGAAAAAACGGTCCACGAAGAGCTCGCCGCCATCAAACGCGAGAACAAGGTACGTCTTTCCGAAAGGATCAAGCGCGAACAAGGCATCGCCCTCGATCCCGACAGCATCTTCGACGTGCAGATCAAGCGTCTCCACGAATACAAGCGCCAACTCATGAACGCCCTCCACATCCTCATGGTCTACAACCGGTTGAAGACGGATGTGGCCTTCAAGAAGGCCTACGTCCCCCACAGCTTCATTTTCGGGGCCAAGGCCGCCGGCGCCTATCATTACGCGAAGAAGATCATCAAACTCCTCAATTCCATCGCCCGCGTCGTGAATGCGGACAAAGACACCAACGACCTCTTGCAAGTCGTCTTCGTCGAAAACTACAACGTCACCTATGCCGAGGACATCATCCCCGCGGCCGACATCAGCGAACAGATCTCGACCGCCTCCAAAGAGGCCTCCGGCACCGGCAACATGAAGTTCATGATGAACGGCGCCCTGACTCTCGGGACCCTTGACGGCGCCAACGTGGAGATCGCCGAGCTCGTCGGCGACGAACACATCGAGATCTTCGGCATGGACGCCGACGAAGTGACCCGTCATTACGAAAAGAACGATTACGACCCGATGAGCGTCTATGAAAACGACAAGGAGATCAAGAACGCCGTGGACATGTTGACGAGCGGGTTCTTCCCCGGCGTCGACCGTTCCGAGTTCCAAGAGATCCGCGACAAGCTCCTCGGCGAAGACCGCTATTTCGTGCTGAAGGATCTGAGGAGCTATGCCGCGGCGCACCAAACGATGAACGAACGCTACAAGGACATAAACGCCTGGCAGAGGAGCGCCGTCGTCAACATCGCCAAGAGCGGCTATTTCTCGAGCGACAGGACCATCGAGGACTACGTGCGGGACATCTGGAAGTTGCGGCGTTTCACCCTCGATGATTGATATGCACATCTTTTGCAATGCGGATGGGATTCCGTTATCTTTGAAGAAGAGAACAAGCGGAGGTGCAAAGAATGAAAAAATTTGACAATGAATTCTATGTGACCGGAGCCAAGGTCGGCAAACAGGCCCCCCGGTTCGAGATGGAGGCCGTCATGGCGAAAGGGGAGGGGACGGAGCGTTTCGGCACCGTCCGCCTCGACGACTTCTTGAACGAGGGGAAATGGGTCGTGCTCTATTTCTACCCGCTCGATTTCACTTTCGTCTGCCCCACCGAAATCCAGCGTTTCGACGAACTGAACAAGGCCTTCGAGGATAAAGGCGCCGTGCTCGTCGCCGCCTCGACCGATTCGGTGTTTTCGCATCTGGCCTGGCAAGAGACGGGCTCTTTGGGTCGGATCGAACACATCCACGCTTCCGACAACAACCATACGGTGAGCGAGGCCTACGGGGTGTTGGACGAAGAGAAGGGCGTCGCTTGGCGCGGCACCTTCATCATCGCTCCGAACGGCATCTTGAAGAGCGCCCACATCAACCACGGCGAGGGCGGCAGGAATGTCGACGAAGTGCTGCGGACCCTCGAAGTCTTCAAGAACGAAGCCGAGGGAAGACTCGTGCCCTGCAATTGGAAGCCCGGCGAAGGCTTCGTCGGCGACGAGGATTGAACCGCGCGAGACGCTCCGGGAAACCGGGGCGTTTTTTATTTGGACGGAGAAAGGCTTGTTTGGAAAATGACCGGGCGTTATTGAAAATTGCCCGGGGTTAAGTTATAATACATGTGTTTGAAAAAAGACCCGGAAAGGGGTTGGAGCGATTGAACGAACGCTATCGGAAATGGCTCAAGGAGCCCTCTTTGGATGAAGAGACCCGTCAAGAGCTCGAGAACATGACCAAAGAGGAAATCGAAGCGGCCTTCCGGAAGGACCTCGCTTTCGGTACCGGGGGCATGCGCGGCGTCGTGGGCGCCGGCACCGACCGTTTGAACCGCTACACCGTGCGTAAAGCCGTCGCGGGATATGCGGATTTTCTTCTGGATAGGGACCCCGCCGCCGCGAAGAAAGGCGTCGTCATCGCCTACGACAACCGCAACAAATCCACCGCGTTCGCCGCGACGGCGGTGGGCGTGCTGGCCGAAAAAAACATCAAGGCCTATGTCTTTTCCGACATCCGCCCGACCCCGTTGCTTTCTTTCACGGTGCGCCATAAAGGTGCCGCGGGCGGCATCATGGTCACGGCCTCGCACAATCCCCCCCAATACAACGGGGTCAAGATGTATGACGAAACGGGCTGTCAGCTCGTCCCCGCGCTGGCCGACGAAGTGATCAAGCGGGTGGCGGCGATCGAGAACCCCTTCGCCGTCGAAGAGACAGATATTGAAGAAGCGAAGAAGAGGGGTCTCTACGCATCATTGGGCGAAGAGATCGACGCAGCCTATCTCGCCGCCGTCAAGGAACTCGCTTTCCGCCCGGAGGCGAAAAAGGGGATCAAGCTCGTCTTCACGCCTTTGCACGGGACGGGAAGAGAGATCATCCCGAGGATTCTCAAAGAGACGGGCTACGCTGTCAGCCTCGTCGAGGAACAACTCGTGCCCGACCCCGCTTTTGCGAGTGTGGAGAGTCCGAACCCCGAGAACGAATCGGCCTTCGCCCTCGCCAAAAAATTGGGCGCAAAAAAGGACGCGGACCTTCTCGTCGCCACGGACCCCGACGCGGACCGGCTCGGGCTCATGTGTCGTCATGAGGGGGAGTATGTCTTCTTGACCGGCAACCAGACGGGGGCGATGTTCATCGATTACATGCTCTCCGCCATGCGAGAACACGGTGACCTCCCCAAGAACGGCATCGTCTTCAACACCATCGTGACGAGCGAGTTCGGGGCGGCCATCGCCAAAGCCCACGGCCTCGAAGTCCGGAGCACACTCACCGGTTTCAAGTTCATCGGGGAGAAGATGCGTCGGCTCGAGGACGAGGGCAAGACTTTCGTCATGGGGTATGAAGAGAGTTACGGATATGTGTTGAAAGACATCACCCGCGACAAGGACGGCGTGCAGGCGAGTCTGCTCGCCGCCGAGATGGCCAATCACTTGCAAAAACGCGGGATGACGCTCATAGATTATCTCGAAGAACTCTACGCCCGCTACGGGTATTATCGCGACCGGCTTTTGAACCTGCAGCTCGAAGGAGTGCAGGGTGAAAAACTCATCGGTCGCATCATGGAGACTTTCCGTTCGTATGAACCGACAAGTCTCCTCGGCCGCAAACTCCTCGCCAAAGAGGACTATCTCGAAGGTGTCCGCAGGACGGACAAAGGAAGCGAGACGCTCATGCAGCCCACCTCGGACGTCGTCAAATTCATCTTCGAAAACGACCTCTGGTTCGTGCTCCGTCCGAGCGGCACCGAGCCGAAGCTGAAGATCTATCTCAATGTCAAAGGTGACACGAAAAAGCAAGCGGACGAACTGTTGGATGAACTCGAAGCGGAAATCACACGCATCGTGGAATCCGCAAAAACGAATGATACGGAAGGTGCATCCCTATGATTACCGGATCGAAAAGAGTCAGCGACTACAAGCAACTCATGAAGGAGTTGCCCACCCTCCGCCATGTGGACCCCGAAAAGGTCTACATCAATCTGCCCGGTGAGCGGTGTCCGAAATACACCGTCAAGGTGGAAAAAGGCGACAAGGTCAAACTCGGCGAGATCATCGGCGAGCGCGACGGCGGCTTCTTCAAACAGCCCATCTATTCGACCGTGAGCGGTGTCGTGGAAGGCACGACCGAAAAGACCGACCCCACGGGTGAAAAGATCGAGTGTGTCGTCATCAAAAACGACCACCAAGACACCTACCATGAAAGCATCACCGACCGACCCGACAGCGTCATCGCCGATTTCAAGAAAAAGGATTTCGTCGAAATCCTCAGAGAGAAGGGACTCGTGGGCCTCGGCGGCGCCGCCTTCCCTTCCTATATCAAGTTGGACACGGACAAGGACATCCACACCGTCGTCATCAACGCCGTTGAATGCGAACCCTACCTCTCGAGCGATTACCGCCTCATCAAGGACCAGCCCGAAGACATCTTCAAAGGCCTCTCCTATGTCATGCAGGCGGTCGAGGCCGAACGCGGCGTCATCGCCGTCAAGAAGACGAAACGGGAGCTCATCGAGGTCTTGGAGCGTGAACTCGCCCGGTTCGCCGATTTGGACATCCGGATCGCCGAACTCGACGACTATTATCCGCAAGGGTGGGAGAACGCCACCTTCGAAAAAGCCACCGGCATCAAGGTCGATGTCGGCACTCTCCCCATGGAAAAAGGCATCCTCGGTTTCAACGTCTCCACCTGTGCGGCGGTCTATGAAGCGGTGAAACACAACCTACCCGTCATCAAGAGGCATCTGACCGTGAACGGTGATGCGGTGAAATTCCCGCAAAACATCCGCGCCCGGGTCGGTACGAGCGTCAAGGAGCTCATCGAACTCTGTGACGGCTACCGGGAGGATGTGGACGAAGTGCAAGTCATCATCGGCGGTCCGATGATGGGCAAGAGCATCCCCGATGACGATGCCATCGTCACCCAGACGACGACATCCGTCCTCGTGTTCGAGAGTGCGGAATACGTCGAGGAGCCTTGTGTGCGTTGCGCTTCATGCGTCTACAGCTGTCCCGTCGACATCCAGCCCGTCTCCATCATGAACGCCGTGAAACGCAATGACGAGAAATCGGCACAAGACCTCCGCGCCGACAGGTGCATCGAATGTGGTCTTTGTGCTTATGTTTGCACCTCCAAGATCCATGTGACGGACTATGTCCGCAAAGGCAAAGCGTTGCTACAAAACAAATTATAGGGTGATACCATGGAGATCGTGACAAAAAGCAGTCCCCATCTACGCCGTCCCCAGGCCCGGGTGACGAGGATGATGCGTGATGTGAGCATCGCGCTTCTGCCCCTCGTTGTTTTCGCCATCGTCCAACACGGCCTCACGGCGCTTTGGATTCTTCTTGCCGCCGTCTTTTCGATGGCCGTGACGGAATACATCTACTATCAAGTCACGGACTGGCTCGAAAGGTTGAAAGAGGCCAAGAGCGAAACGGAAAAAAGCATTCGCGACCTCAAGGCCGAAAAGAAAGAGCTCCGCGCCGAAGCGCGCCAAAAGAAGACGGAAGAGGCCAAGGAGGCCTATGCTTCTTTCCTTTCCGACTACAAAGAGAAGCTCGCCCCTTTGAAGAAGGAGCTGAAGGAAGAGAACAAGAAGGCCCCGACCGACGAGAACAAGTCCTTCCGTCTTTGGAACAGGCGTTTCACGCTCACCAATTTCAGTGTCGTGACGAGCGGGGTGATCTATGGTCTCACGCTTCCCGACCGGATTCCCCTCGTCGTCGTCATGATCGGTGGTGCGATCGGGATTTTGCTCGCGAAACTCATCTTCGGCGGCATGGGACAGAACATCTTCAATCCGGCCGCTTTCGCCCGGGTGTTCGTCGTGCTCTCGTTCGGCACGCTTCTCTCCTATGAGACCTTCGTCGCCGACGGTGCCGCCGGCGCGACGGCGATGAGCATCCTGAACGAGAACATCTTCGATTCCACGGTGACGGAACACTACGGCATCTGGACGCTCTTCTCCGGGATCGGACTTCCGGGCAGCCTCGGTGAGACGAGTGCGTTGCTCATCTTGGTCGGCGGTCTCTATCTCGCGCTTCGACGCTCGTTCGACCTCGTCGTTCCCCTGACCTATATCGGTACCGTGTTCTTGCTTTCGTTGAGTGTCATGTTCGCGCAGGGGCTCGATTTCTGGTTCCCTCTCGTGCATCTTTTCGGCGGGGGCCTCCTCTTCGGTGCCATCTTCATGGCGACCGACCCGATCACGAGTCCCGTGACAAGGCCCGGAAGAATCTATTTCGCCTTCGGGCTCGGCCTTGTGACCTTCCTCATCCGCATTTTCGGGAATCTCCCCGAAGGGGTCGTCTTCGCGATCCTCATCATGAACATGTTCGTGCCCGCCCTGGATTATCCCAAATGGGCGCGCAATCGCTTTTCCGTCCGCGCCGCCGTCATCTTCTCGATGGTGGTCGTGGCGGCCATAATCATTACGAATGTGGGGGTCCATTATGTTGGCTAAACTGAAAATGGCCTTGATACTCTGTGTCATCGGGGCCGCGAGCGGCCTCGGCATCGTGGCGGTGAATTCCTTCACCGAGGACATCATCGAACAAAACCGCATGCGGGAGCAGCTCGAGATCTATTTCGATCTTTACGGTCTCGACATGCCCGACAGTTTCGACCGTGACGACGAGCCGCGGGATATCTATTGCCGCTGGGAGGCCGTCGGATATGACGCCGACCGCAACCGTATCGGTCGAATCGTCACCTACTGTGTGGAAGACGAGCGGGTCAGCGAACGTGCCGAAGTTTTCGACAAGGACGGAAACCTGCTCGGCAAAGTATTCCGTGTCGAACACACCAACACCTTCGGGCTGGTCGTGACGCTCGTCGCTTTGGATACGAACAACGAAATCATCGAAGTCCGCATCGCCCGGCACGAAAACACGCCGACCTATGTCCGGAGGATCATCGACAACCATCTCGAGCCCTTCAAAGGACAAGACATCAACGATGTCAGCTTCTACGACGGCTCAACCGGTGCGACCTCGACCTACGGCAGCATCATCCACGCCGTCAGGGCGACCGCCGACAATGTCGTCGACGATAGGGCGCTTTCCGACTACCGGGTCTTCTATCCCGATGCGGCCTACTACGAGAGGGTCTTCGAATACACCCTCGGCTGCATCGACGCCCGCATCGCCGTCTATGACAGCGACGACGAACTCTTAGGGCATGTCTATCCCGCCTGGCGCGCCAACGACCATGAAGAGATTGCCTTGAACATCGCCATCAGCGAAGGTACCTTCAAGGGCGTGCGGGCGGCAAGACCGGACGACAGGGCTTCCGAAGAACTCCTGCAGGCGCTGGAAAAATACGAGGAACTGGACGGTCTGCCGATCGACGATGTCGAAGCCGACTTCGACGAAACGGTGTACGATCCGACCATCAACCATCTCGTCACACAAGCCATCATCCGCTGTCAGGAATCCGATGAACAACGCGAGATGCGCGAATACTTCCTCTGGAGCCGCGGTTGGGATGACCTCGTTGAAATCGACCACGAAATCCTCCAAAGCTATCAGGCCCACTATGACGAAGACGGAGACCTTCTCGGTCACGTCTATCACGGTGAAATCGACACTTCGGGTCTTTCCGGGGCCTATGACGGCGGCATCTTGAAAGCTTCCGTGGCCGTCTTCGCCGACGGCACGGTGAGCAGCGTGCATCTTGTGGCGAGCGAGGAGAGCGATTTCGCCACCCGCACCCTGGAAGACAACATCCGCATCTTCTTCGAACGCTCCGAAGGTATCGACAAAGACGGCCTCGCCGATGCATTCAGCGGCTCGACCACGACCGCTTCCGCCTTCAATGAAATCGTCGAAGCCGCCTTGGATTACGAGAACGCCAGGGAGGGTGATTGACCATGGCCCAACAAGCTTCCGCAAAGAAGAAGCGTAAAAAGGATCTGCAAGCCCTCGCCGTCTTCACCCGGGGCATCATCAAGGAGAACTCCTTGTTCGTGCTGCTTCTCGGTATGTGTCCCGCCCTCGCTGTCACGAGCTCGCTCGAGACGGGCCTCGGCATGGGGTTGCTCGTCATCTTCGTCTTGACCCTTTCGAACATCGTCGTGAGTCTCATCCGCAAAGTGATCCCCGACGAGATCCGCATCCCCGCCTACATCGTCGTCATCGCGACGTTCGTGACAATCGTGGGACTCTTGACGGAGGCCTTCGCGCCCGCCCTCCACGAATCCTTGGGCATCTTCATCCCGCTCATCGTCGTGAACTGTCTCATCATGGAACGGGCGAACAATTTCGCCTCCAAGAACAACGTCCTCATGAGCGCGATCGACGGTATCGGGGTGGCTCTCGGTTTCATGCTCGCTTTGATGCTCATCGGCGGCACGAGGGAATTCTTGGCGACGGGTGCCATCGCCTACGGCATCTATCTCCCCCTTCCCTTCGAAGGGTCCATCATCAACGCCGGTCTCACCCTTTTCCAGATGGAAGTCTTCATCGGCCCCGCCGGCGGGTTCATCGTCATCGGTTTCTGGCTCGCGGTCTTCAAAGCGATCGAACTCTACAACAAGCGCAAGAAGAAGGAAGCCCGCGACCGCTGGATCGAAAAGAAGAAAAAAGAGGCGGCGGAAAGAAAACGCCGCAAAGCCATGGAAAGTGCAGGTGGTAGCGCATGAGTCCGACCGTCTTCTTCGTGGCCATCATATCGGCCATGCTCATAAACAACGTGGTGTTGTTGCGTTTCTTGGGGGTGTGCCCCTTCCTGGGCGTTTCCAAACGCTCGGAGACCGCCCTCGGCATGGGCGGCGCCGTGACCTTCGTCATGGTCGTCGGCAGCGTCCTCACCTATCTCATCTATTATTATGTGTTGGAACCCTTCGACATCACCTACATCTCGACGATCGCCTTCATCCTCGTCATCGCTTCCTTGGTACAGCTTGTCGAGATGTTCATCAAGAAGGTGAGCAAGAAACTCTACAAGGCCCTCGGCATCTATCTTCCGCTCATCGTCACGAACTGTGCGATCCTCGGTGTGGCCGAAACGAACGTCCGTGAAGGCTATGCCGAAGAGTTCGGCATCATGAGCGGCCTCGGTGTCGCCGCGGCGAGCGCCTTCGGCGCGGCCCTCGGTTTCACGCTCGTCATCTTCGCTTTCTCGAGCATCCGCGAGCGTCTTGACGCCGCCGAGGTGCCCAACGCCTGGAAAGGCATCCCGATCTCCTTGATCGTCGCCGGGATCATGGCCCTCGCCTTCCTCGGACTGGAGGGGATCGTCTGATGGTACCGGCAATCGCTGTGACGACCTTTGTCGTGATCCTCTTTTTCGCGACCTACATCCTGAACAAGCGTACACCCGAGCCCCTGGAGGCGGCGGAGATCGTCGACAGGGAAACATGCACGGCTTGCAAGAACTACAACTGCCGCTACAAAATCGAAGAGACGAGGGGTGATTGACATGGCCGCCATCTTGACACTCGGCATACTCGGCGCTTTATTGGGCCTCGGACTCGCCATCGCGGCGGAAGCTTTGAAAGTCGAGCCCGACAAGCGTGTCCAAGACATCGAGAAGCTGCTTCCCGGCGCGAACTGCGGCGCTTGCGGCTATCCGGGTTGCAACGCTTTCGCCGAAGCCATCGTCGAAGGCGAAGTGAAGAACCTCTCCGTCTGCAAACCCGCCAACCAGAAGACCTACAACGAGATCATGAAATATCTCAAGGAGAACCCCGACAAGGACGGCAACGTCATCAAAGTCGAAAAGTGAGCCCCGGTCGCCGGGGCTTTCCTTTGAAAGCGTTATCAATGCCCGAACGCCTATCCAAGCCCTCAAACCGCTCCGTTTTTATTGAAAAAGGGTGTTCGGAATGCTATAATGTCCTTGCGTGAAATGACAAATCCCATATCGGAAGGTGAAACATATGAAACGGATCTACATGTTCGGCGAAGGCCGACAGGACCAAAAGGACCTCCTCGGTGGGAAGGGCGCGAACCTTTCCGAGATGAAACGTCTCGGCATCCCCGTCCCCGCCGGATTCACCATCACCACGGAAATGTGCCTCGAGTACTACAAGAACAACCAGCAGAACTCGCCGGAACTCATCGAAGACGTGAAGACCTATGTCCAAAAACTCGAAGAAGAGACCGGCAAGAAGTTCGGCGACAAGGAGAACCCCCTTCTCGTCAGCGTCCGTTCGGGCGCAAAGATTTCCATGCCCGGCATGATGGACACCGTCTTGAACCTCGGCATGAACGACGAGGTCGCCGAAGGCATGATCGCGAAGACGAAGAACCCCCGTTTCGTCTACGACTCCTATCGCCGTCTCATCCAGATGTTCGCCGATGTCGTCCTCGGTGTCGACATGAAACCCTTCAACGACTACATCGAGAAGCTGCAAGAGAAGAAGGGCTACGAATCCGAGGTCGAAATCACCGCGGATGATTGGCAAGAAGTCACCGAGGCGTTCAAAGGTCTCTACAAAAAGGAAGTCGGCGAAGACTTCCCCATGGAGCCCATGCAGCAACTCTACAAATCCATCGACGCCGTGTTCCGTAGCTGGGACACCCCGCG
>PUKL01000022.1 GCA_003552275.1 Mollicutes bacterium | reverse complement strand
TGCAGGGGAATTACAAGCCACCCTCCGAAGCAACCAAGCCAACCCCCAAGAAATCCACACCAGCACCAAAAAGCAACAACGAACATCGAAGCAGGGCATATGCCAATCAATTAAATAAATATCAAGGTGGTGAATAAATGCCGAATCAAGTAAGTGGAGAACTCCACGAGAATCAGACAAAGGCTACGATCAAACAACCGAGTATGAACACAAGGACAATGACCAATACCTCTGCCCCTCCTACTGGTACGGGTGGAAGTTTAGAAGACAAACAAGCCCATACGGCTCGACAAGAATCCCTAGGTCGGCAAGATCAAGCCAAACGGTCAGGAATGAGCAGGGGGGAATTTCAGGTAGGTGAATCCTTCGGCAATATGCGGGATGAGAATATCAACCAAGCCAAGGCTGAGTACGATGCCATGTTGGAGCGGGAGGTTAACGATCTTCGTAATGCCTATGAGCAGGCAGTAACCGATGGGGAATTGTCCATGGCGGAAGCCAAAAGGGACTTTGAAAAGAACAAAGGGGAGATTGAACAGGATCACTATAAGAATACCGAGTTCACCAACCTCTACGGCAATCAGATGGGCATACAAAACTCCCAGCAGATGATGGGGTTGCAACAGGGGGATCAGTCCCGTGCCTCTTCTATGAATAATGAGAATCGACAGGTAAAACAACAGCGGATTGCGGATGTAAAAACCCGACTGGATGGCATTAGGAATATTAAATTGAATAATATTACTTCGGCAACTTCGATGCGGGATCATAGTGTTGCACAAGCTACCTCCCAGGCAAATGCACAGTACTCACAACAAATGGGACAATTCCAATCAGACAACTTCCAAGCGGAACGACAGCAGGGGTACACCCAGGATAATATGAACCTGAACGATCAGCACACAAGGGGACAGATGGATCATGGGGATGGAATTACCCGAGGTCAAATGGGCTATCAGGATGAAATCACCCAGGGTCAGATGGGTTACCAGGATGAATTGACCAAGGGACAAATGGCATTCCAGGATGTTATGGAGCAGAACCGAATGGTACTTCAGGGGGAGATACAACGAGGGTTGATGACCCATGAACAGGGACTTCGCCTGGAAACCATGGCAGAGGAATACAAATTGGACATTGGTCGAATGAATCATGGTCAGTTGTTGGAACTGGAACGAATGGATGTACACAATGAACATACCATCGGACAGATGAATTTGCAGTTTAGCTTTGATACGAAATTGAACTCTCAACAAATCGCTGGTCAGATTGCAGTGGTTGGAGCATCCGGTGCACAGGAGCGAAGGAATATTCAGGCAAGAACCGCAGGAGCCCTGCATCAAATGGAAGTAGGCTTCCAAAAGGAATTTCAGGCGGAACAGAAAAAATATGATCTGCAATTGCAACGGGATTTAAGAGGAGTCACCAAGGGTACACCGGAATACAGAGCCATTCAGGGTGCATATGATCGTGACCTTGCAGGGATGAAGGCGGAGCTGGAAATGAAGGGTGAAGTGGGGATTACCAATTACCTTAAAGAGATAACCACTACCAATTCCTACGACAGCATCATAAATTCCGCTTCCGCAGAGGGCATAAACCCACCTGATCCATCAGATAAAAAATACAATGTGGGCAGTGGCGGGCAGACCTACGGCAACAACAGCATCGGCAATATCGGTGTGAATGCCAACAATGGACAGTTCGAATCGGATATGAAAAATTATCGTGGCTTGGTCACCAACGATCATTATCGGGACGGTATGATTAATAAATACAATTTGCTTGACTAAATAATATACAGGCGGTGATTAAATGCCTTTTTCTAATATAGGACAGGCACGGCAGGGGGTGAAGCTGTTTAACCAGCCCTCCATAGAAGAGAGAACCAAGGAATCCAAAGATCGACTCAACCAATCCTTATCCGGTCATTTTGAGGGGATAAACAACCGCCGGTATAAGCAACAGCCGGAGCGGGGTAGGTCAGCCTTTATGGTGGCAATCGACCTCCTCTCTACCGGTACGTATGCTTCAGCGGGCTTTGCCAAGGGGATTGTCAACAAAGATGTAAACCCCTTGGTTGGTATGGCAGAGGGAATTTCAGCAGGATTCACCGGCAAGGAGGAATACCGACATACCTACAGCCGGGTAATGGATGATATGGGGTGGCAACCGGAAACAACCAAAGGAAAGGTTGTAAGAGGAGCCGTAGGGTTGCTGGGGGATATTTTTCTTGATCCGGCGACCTATTTAACCGGTGGAGCCATTGCTTTAATGAAGGGGAGTGGAAAAGCCACTGCCAAGGTAACTCATAACATGACAAGAGCCATGGGGGCATCCGATGCCCTCCCCATTGCAAGAGGTTTCTTTAGCGGCAAGGGCATCAAGCTAACAGTAAAAGAGATGGGCAATGCTTCGGAGGTATTGGCACGGACAATGAACGCCAAGGCGGGTTTTGCCAAGCAAAGCACTCCACTAAGATTGGCATTTGAAGGAGCTCCTTTTGGCAAGAAGATTTTCGGCAAACACGCATCAAAAGGTATTGAACTGGTGTCTGCGGAAACGATGGGGAGAATTGGGGACAATACCTTTGCCCCGGTTTACCGAGTGATACGAGATACCTTCTTCGGATCAAAGATGGGGGATTTATTCTCTACCCAAAAACTCGCCTATCAAGCATCCAAGGAATCTCCCGAAGCCCTGCTACAAGTCATCGCTCCCAAGATTCGAAAGGATATGCTTAAGATGCAGTCCAGGGAAACCTTTGCGATTTTTAAAAAGCGGGGGGATGCGTTGGATTTTGACGAAGCAACAACCAGGGAAATCTTTGATGCCCTGGAAGACCCCTCCGTATGGAATAAGATGAAGAATATGCTGGCGGTTCGGGATATTGATGAAGCGGGACGATATGTAGACCGGGTACACAATCGACATAAAATATCCAAAAAGCAAGCCACCAAACTCCGGGACAGGATTGCAGGACATACCAGTAATTTGGATGGGATTGCTGAGGAATTGGCACGTGGCAGTGAGGAGGTTGCCAATCTTCGGGGACAGATGGACAGCCTAATAGCCAGTGGCAAGCCTTTAAAACGACAGGAGATAAAAGCCTTACACGATCAGATTTATACAAAGCAACGGGATGTATCAAAGATCAAATCCAGCTTTCAACACCAAAACAACCACCTCAACAACTACAACAAAAGCATTGAAAATCTTGAACTGCTGGAAAAATCAGAACACCTACTTACCCCAGCGGAAGCCAAGAAGGTACGGGGGATGGAAGATGGGATCAGAAGGTTTGAGATTGGAGTAAAGAATCTTGATAAGAAAATTGCGGAGTTGGAAGCCCCCATCAAACTGCAACAAACCAGCATCGTAGATAAGGCAAGGAGTGTAGATGATTACAACATAGGCAAGTTAAAGATGGAGTTAAAAAAGAGCAACTTCTCCAAACAAGTGGACTTATTCACCCCCGAGGGTACGACCCTGCACATAAACCGTAAGAATGCCATACAGCGGAAACTAAGCCCCCAGCAGGTGCATAAGGGAGAGTTGCATAATGGGGAACACTATATTACCTATGCACGGAAAGACACCGCTGTAAAGCTCTCTGAGCTTACTGGATGGGAAAGGGGCACATTGTTTGATGGGACACATTACGTCAATGTTCCGAATCAAATAGTAGCGGACAGCTCCATGAAATTATCCGGTGTAGCCACATCAAAAATAGAGGTTGTTGGGGATATTGGGGAGTATGCCTTTGGAGATAAGAACATGTTGTCGGAAAACATTACCGGCAAGGCATGGGATGATCTGATTAAGAAGGTGAAAAACGGCAGTCCGGAGGATGTGAGGGTGTATATTGACCAAAACAAACACCTGATGCGAAAGGATACCGAGGAAATGTACAGCTTTGTTGCCAAGCAGTTTGAGTACAAATCATTTAAAGGCAACATTGTGGATGATATGAAGGAATTGGGAATCCGGGTGAAGAATGGTGATCCTACCTTAACAAAGCTGGAAATACAACGGTTTAACAAACTAGAGGATATTTACACCAAACGACAGTACATGGTAAACTCCTTAAAGAAATTAGACCCGGCGGAACGAACTCGTTTGATGCGGGACTTTCAGGATGAAAGACTGATGGATGAACTCTCTGATGTCCTTGACCGAAAGCGTGGGTTCTCCGGCACAACCGATGGTCACCAAAAGCTCAAATCAAGAAAAGTGGACAGCAAATCCATCCCCCCACAGGATGCTGATTTGGTCAACCCCAGTCAAGCCGAAGAGCATTTACTCCGAATGAAGGCAAAGAGTAACGGGGCGTTAAAGCCCGATGATTGGAATGCCTTGTACAATGAAAAGAAAGTGCGATTTAAAAATATGGAAAGGAATTTAGATAAGGGGTCGTTAAATAAAATAAAGCCATATAAAGATAATATTGACGAAGCCTTTAAGGAACGCCCAAAAATAGGCAAACATTTTGATGCGGAGATTGCAAAGCTGGAAAGTAGTAAGCCGGCAGGGTATCAAAGAAAAGTGGTGGATGCAAAAAAAGAAAAGCACAAGGCATTGAACAAGGCAAGGGAAAACATTGATGCCACCATTGACCAGTACGACAAGGCACTAAAAGAACAGCTAAACTATGAACACTTAAAAAAACACGGTGCGGAAGTTAATACGGTGGATGATTTGTATAGAAGGGAAGTAGAAGTCATCCTGGATGAGAAGAAAGCGGAGTTTACCACGGATTTGTATGATGCCATGGTAAAGAAAACCCCTAACTATGCTTCCCCCGACAGTTTAACGGAACGTGATGTCTTCTTTTTAGAGGAAGCCTATGATGCTTTTGTTAAAAAGGTCAAAGAGGGCAACTTTGGCAAGATGATTGATGTGGAGAATTTAACCAACGATCAGTACGCCCGTCTATTGGATGGAGCCATTGATGATGTCTTGTCCGGTCTACAAAAAAAGACCATCAAATCCGGTAAGGGGTCAATGACTACCGCTAAGAAAATCAAGGGAGTTAAAACCGTTAAGGAAAATGCCGTTGAAGCCTTGAAAAAGAGAGCGGATAAGGCAAAGAAAATAAGCCCCAATGTTTCGGAGCAGATAAAAAAGGTCAGCAAAATGAAAGAAGACACCCTAGAACAGATCAACCGTACACGGACACAGATTGATGAGGTCTATGCCCTTAGTGAGGAAGCCAACAGTGCCGGTATTCAGCGGGAAATAAAGGGATTGAAGAACCGCATCAAAATGATGGAGCCGGATATGGCAAAAAACAAGGCAAAAATCACCGAACTGCAAGGGGAAACCGGCAAACTTTCCCAACGGCTTCAGGATTCCAGGGAAGCCCAGGAGAAAATATCCAAGATCAACAAACGTTTGCAGGCATCCAAACGAAACATGGATGATTTGGAGAACTTGGGAGCGGAAACCCGGGCAAGCCTGCATAAGGATACCAAACAGTCGGAAATTGCAATTAAGAAATATGAGAAATTGGAAAAAATACTGGATGATGATCGTTTGCTGTCGGAATTTGTCATGGATACAGACAACCGGGTCATTACCCATGGGGAAAAACAACAGCTTCTTGCCAAATACGAAACCATTGAGTACGTAATGAAGGAAGATGTCCCCATGGCGGATCGAACCAGGGAACTGGTTAATATGATGCGGAAGGATTTGCAACAGATGGGAATGGATGAGGTTCGTATTGGGAAGCTGACCAGTGGACAATTCGAACACATGGTACAATCCTACCTTCCCCGTGTGGTTACCGAAGAGGGACATCAGTTCTTTAATGCCAAATTGGATGCGGAGGGGGTTAAACGGGTAAAGGGCTTTGGCGATACCTTCGGCTTCGGCAAGGAATTCAACCCCCATGGCAAGAGCCGGCAAATCAAAGCCCTCTATAATGAAGCAGGGAATGTCTTAAAAGAAAACCCCTCCCTTCGAGAAATCAATGAGCACTTTGCCAAAACCTTCCCGGAATTAAAGGGGAAGAATGTGTTCTCCGACAACCTTCAGGAACTCTTTAATGCAAGGGCGAAGAAGCATGTGGACTTGATGTATGACCACCAATATATGAATGAGATCACCGACATGTTCGGGGTTAAGTATGAACCCTGGGAGGTGGGTCGCATCAACACCATGACCACCGCCAACATCGGTCGCTACCGTCAGGATACCTCTAATTACGCCAAAATAGACCGTCAGATGGTCATAGACGATGCGGTGGATGGATTCATCCATAACCACAAATATAAGCGGTATGACCCCTTTGACAAGATTACAAAGGAATACGGGGTTATTGAAGACTTACAGCGGATCGTCAATGAAAAGAGTCATAGGTATCAAGGGGCAACCGGCAACTTCTTTACTGAAGACCGATACCAGTTAGAATTTAAAAAGCTGATGGAACGAAGGGTTCAAGCCTTTACCAAAAGCACCTTTCCCGAATCAATAAAGCGGGATATGATTGAGGAAACCATGCAGACATTTATGAACAATACCGATACCGTAGGCTATTTGGATGATTTATCCATGCCCTTCTTGGAATTCAATGACAAGCAAGCCCGCACCATCCATGAATCCATCAGCAACTTAAAAGCCCGTAGACTGGATCACATCAAAGCCGGGAAAGATGGGTTTGTGGAAGTAACGGATACGGCTACCGGAGAATTGATACGAAGACCAAAGAAAAAGGGGATGACCAAGTTTATATTGGATTTGGACGGTGGAGTCAATGCCGAATCCCTATCCAAACGAATCGCTGATGCGGACAGTGTGGAACTGCATAAGATACTCGATGAGTACGTACCCAGGATGGATCGTTTTGATTACAACCGATACCAAGGGTACATCAACAAAATCGACACCCTGGACAACCTGAAAAACGACACCCTACGCTCTGTTCCCCAGGGATTGACGGATCGTTTTAACAACTCCCGTAAACTGCAAATACAGCGGGACAATAGTGCCATGTTGGGCTTGTGGGATAAGATGACCAAATTGATAAAACTAAACCAAACCACGGTCTTACCCAATTTTCATGCCAAGAACAAATTCGGCAACACCTTTCGGAACATGCTGGAACTAGGTGGGGATGCCACAGACTTTACCATGCAAAAGAAGACCTTGGAAGTGGTACGAAACAAGGGTAAGGTCGCCGGTGGTTTTGATATTGTAAGACCGGACGGGTCAAAGGGGTATATGTCCTGGACGGAAGCCTGGGATATGGCAGATGATGTGGGGGTTACCAGTGGTGGTTGGTTCTCCTTTGATGGAAGTGCCGGAGGAGGGGTAGCCAACAAGCTGGGGTTAAAAGCCAAGCTGAATCCATTGGATGCGGACAACTTTATCCCCTATAGGAAGGGGGCAAGTGTCGGTAAGGTCGTAGAGGATCAGGACAGATTCCTACACTTCGTATCAAAAATGAAAAAGGGAGCGAATGTCCATGAGGCGGCGGAATCCTCCCAAAAGTTTCTCTTTGATTATGGGGACTTGACCTTCTTTGAACAAAGTACCATGAAACGGATCATGCCCTTTTATACCTGGATGCGAAAGAACACCCCTTTGCAAATGGAAATGATGTTGGAAAAACCCGGCATCTACCAAATGGTATCCAAGATTTACCGAGGGGTGGAGGGGATGAATAATGAGGATGATTTGATGGACAATGGGTTCGTCAATGAATTTGCCCAGGATTGGGTACAAACCCCTTTTACCGTCAACAACGCCCAGGGTCGTGAGGAGAAGGTTCTATGGAATCCCAACCTACCCTTTATGGACATCAGCAACCTACCCAACGTCTTTAGACCCAAGCAGTCCTTAAAGAACATGTTCAGCAAGCTAAACCCCCTCATCACACAACCCATTGAACATGCCTTCAATAAGAATGTCTTCTTTGATTCGGAGATTGTAGGGGAGGAGGACAATGCCGTAGCCAAGAGAATTGACCACACCCTCCGTCAATTAACGCCCTATAATTTGGCAAAGGGCATGGTGCAAAAAGAAGGAGGGGACAGGTTATTACATGCTTGGAATAACGCAACCGGCATACGATTCCTTTCCTATGATTACAACATGTATCGGGCAATGAAATTGGAAGAATTGTCAGATATGACAAACCAGGAATATTTTGATATGATGAATGAAAGAACATGGGAGTATAGAAAAAAACAAAAGATCCATGCACCTACCCGTAGCTTTGCAGGGAAGATGTCCCGAGCCATGAGTGGTGTAACACGATTTGTGGATGGAACCAAGCCTACACCAGCCGGTATGTATGATGGGGCACTCAGACCCATCAGCCAAACCACCTTCAATGAATTGTCCGAATCAGATCAATCGAAATACATCCCACCGGATAATGAAACTGCATGGGCATACCATAAACAGGCAGTGGAGTTGGAACGGGAAGCCCATGAGGAGTCAAGAGCACCGGTACGGTTTGTGTGGGGATTGTTTGACAACGTTGGTGTACGAAAGGAGAACCATGGAGAATATTCGGTTGGAAGAGTAACAAATATTGTAGATGGTGACACGTTCGATATTGATGTGGGTGGGGAAATTCAGCGTATTCGCCCGCTGTTGGTGGATACACCGGAATTGGACACAGAAGAGCCCTATGCCGAAGAAGCAACAGAGTTTGCAGATGAATTTCTTTTTGACAAGGATGTTCGTATCATATTTGATGGGAATAATGTGGACATGTATGGCAGGACACTTGGGTATGTAGAATTGCCCGGGGAGGGTGTGGATTATAACCGAGAGTTATTGGAACGGGGATATGCCACCACCGCCTACAGGTTTGAACCACATTACAACCGTTTGGTGGAATACAACCGGGCAGAACGCCAAGCAAAAAGAAAAGGCATTCGGCTTCATGGTAAATAAGGATAAAGAGGTGGTATTTTGGCACACCCACAGCAAGAAATGTGTAAACAGGAATTTAAGCGTATCAATGAGGAGATAAAGACCATGAATCAGGATACGAAACAGGATACATCCAACAGCAACAAGGATCAACAGGACATACACAGCAAGATTACAGCCTTGGACAGTGCGGTAAAATCCGCCGACAGACGTATTGAAGTGGTTGAAAAGCATACCGAGGCGGTGATCCGATTATCTGTTTCAGTGGACGGGGTAGTAAAGCAAGTGGGCAGTGTTATCAGCCTATATGAAGGACAGAATGAACGCATCATAACCTTGGAGAACAAACCGGCACAGACCATCTATGGCTACTTTAAGATTGGTTTGACCGCCCTGGTGACGGGGATTGTCGGCTTGGTCTTGGGTTTTCTGGCAATCAATGGAGGTGCTTAAGTGAAATATGTAGACAAGAAAGAGGTTAAGACCATGGTGGCTCCTATCCTTGCCACTGTATTTATTGTATTGAATATGTTTGGCATTGATGTGGATATTGTCCAGCAGTCCGAAATCTTACTGGGGGTGACCAATCTTATTGTCCTGATGTTCATTGTATATGGTATTTGGCACAGTCATGATAAGAAGAAATCCGAATCAAAATAAAGAAAAGCCCCTCCATTACGAGGGGTTTTTTAATGCCTTCTTTCGGTCGTTTTTGGTTTGGGGTCGGATATGTAGTTCCAACCGGGGGTGTGCCTTGTCATACTCTACGGCTTGAATACGGGGAAGGACGTATCGGTCATTGATGTAGACCACCTCTTCGAGTCCATCCAGTAAGAGTTTGATTTGATTATGGGAGTCCCGCTTTCTACGATCCGGGAAGTAAAACACCATATCAACATAATACCAAGTGCTGTCATCCTTGAGTTTCCATTTCTGCTCTTCTACTTGTAGTTTCGCCCATGCTCGTAAGTCCCGCAAATAGGCTTTGGATTTGGCAGAGAGGGTTCTCCCTCCCCGACCATTGTTGACGTACATATGGTTGAGGGAAGGGGGAAGTGGGACGGTCATAATAAGGGTTTGAAACGCTTTACTGTGTTCATCCCGAAATAAGTCCTCTGTTTGCTTTGCCATGTTACCTCCTATTTACCGGTACTGCCAATCCCACCGGTTCGTTTTTCTTTTGATGCGGTGTCCTTATCGGCAATCAGGTATTTCTTAAAGATGCCCTGTGCCAGTCGATCCCCTTCTTTTAGGGTGATGGCTTTACCCGAGGTGTTAACCACGGCAATCCCGATGTTGCCATCGTTGCCTTCATTCCCGTAATAGGAAGCATCCACAATCCCCACACCATTGGTCAGCATGATGCCCTGCTTGATGGCAAGGGAGGAACGGATATGAATTTCCAGCACCTCGTCCATCTCCATATAGGCTTTAACATCCGTCCACACAATGGTCTTTTTACTGGGCAGGACTTGTACATCCTTGGGGATGTAGAAATCATACCCGGCAGACCCCTCATCAGAACGTTGAGGGAGTACTACCTCCTTGGGGAATTTATGCTGTCGTTTCTTCTCATCGGTAAAGACATCAAATGCGGTTTTGTGCTCTTCGTTTACTACTTGAAATCCTCTTGGCATAGTTATTCACTCTCCTTTGGTAAATATTTTGCAACATCATCGCTGGGCATTACTCTAGCCGGAGTATCCTTAAACACTACATTAAGCATCATATCCAGTGTTTGTGCCTGTTCTTCATTCAATAAGACGGTGTTCAGCTTCTTATCCTTGATGTAAAAGAGGACAAATCCATCGCTTATTCCATCGCTTAGATTTTCCATTTAAACACTCTCCTTTGTGTAAGCTTGTATGGTTTCATAACAAGCCATGATCCGTTCGGCAATAATATCTAAGTGAGCAATGGCAGAGGTTTCGGTATTGGTTTCTACAATGGTAACGTAGTCCCCCGTAGTCATTCTTGCGACTACGGAGTATACCTTCTCACCAAACTTTAGGTTGTCCTCTATGAACAAAATAACAATATGCTTGGTATCATAATACTTGTCTTTGTGCGTTTTCATTAACACCCGATCACTCCTCTTAGATTATAGGACAACCTCCCGTTGAACAAGACTCCAATCCTGCCATATCCTTCTCATCCTTTGTTGATGTGAGGGATTTAAACAGTTTGTAATCAAAGGGTCGGTAGTTCTTGGTAAATTCATAGTATTCCTCTTCAGTGATTTCTTCTTTGGGAGCAAGGGCATACTTACCATTGCCTCCTTCTAAGAAGGTAACCCCGATGAAGTCATCCCACTGATCGTAGATCATCTCCTTCATTTCCGTCCACTCCTCCGGTTGTACATAGATGGTGTTGGAGGAATTGTGTTGGGTGTATTCCTTTTGGAAGGTGAAGTAGGTTTCTAATTGTTCCTTGGCGGATACGGTCAGTGCCGGACGTTTGGCTCCCGACTTGATGTAAAAGCTTATGACCTTGGTGGTGACTTTGTCTGCCGGCAGGTTCTCTTGACCAACCTCCGGATCAATATGCCAGCCCAGCTTCTCTCCTACACGCACCAGTGGGTCGGTAGCGTTGATTCGTATCCGTTGGATGAAGTAAGGGGCATAGGAACGATGTATCCCCTCAGACACCCCTCCAAAGACCTTAGAGAGCGTTCCTTCCGGTTTGACTGTGGTGGTAAGCAGGGGCATGGGGATTCTCATGATGTGGGCATACCGCATGCCTTCGGTGTGAGCCGAATCAGAAAGTAAGTTAAGGAGGTTTCGGATTTGGTCTTCATTATAATCCAGTAAGTCCATGGCATCCTGAAAGCCCGTCATGCTTGCTCCCACCATACGATCCCGGTGGTGATTCTTGTTCCAGTCATTCAACTCCAAATCCAGCATGGTCATCCGCATACCGGCACGAACCGATAAGGCTTGGGCTTCCATCAGTCCCGGGAAGTCCAGTCGATACTGACCGTCTTCTTCAAGTACAAAGGCTTTAATATTGATGGTGGTGAGGTTGCAGACCTGCTTGGAATCCAGCAGTATCTCTCCACAAGGGTTGACACCCTCGGCATTGGGTCTTCTTCTCTTAGCGGATTCCAAGTTGACAAAGGCGGGTTCTCCTTCGTTTTGCATGATGTCAAAGATGACATCCAGGTATTCTTCTGTCGGCTTCTTTTCAAAGGCGATGGAATTATTACTCATCATCCGGTGGTAGAGGTGGGGTTTTGCCTTGCCATTTGATGCGGACTGGTTATCCAGCATGGAGGTGTCGGCTCCGATGGCTGTCAGCTTTTCGTACAGTTCATGGTGACGTTTCACATCATGAATGCCAAAGAGTCCGTACTTGGCTAAGATGACTTCCCAATCATCGGGAGACATGAGGAACATTAGTGCGGTACGCCGTACGCCACCCACAACAACATTGTTGCCAAGCAGTCCACAGATGTCCAGGATATGAATGGGTCGCAGTTGAACATGTGTTCTTGTTAACCGTTCCGGGATTTCCAAGCTGGTGTCCAGGGTTCCCTTGATGACCATATTGATCTTATCAAACATTTCCATAATCGGTTCATGTCCCGATGCTCTACCACCAAAGGTTTTTAAGACTTCTCCTTTGGGTCGAATGGAGTTGTAGGAAAACTTGATGTGCTTAACGTAATCAAAATCCGCATCAGTTAAGAGTTCAAAATACTGGGTGAGTGCCTGCACCCATCCTTCCTTACTATCCCCGATGTAAATCTTGGCGTAGCCGTTATCAAGAGCCGTCACCTGAGTCCTCTCTAGTCGTTCTTCCTTGGGAAGTGGTTCGTATACAGAGTGTAATACTTCCACATCATCCCTGATACGTGGTAGGTTGTCTGCCATTTCCTTGGTACACTTGACCCCTACCCCTGTCCCTACCAAAAGTAGATAGAAGACCTCTTCAATGTCCTTAAACGAATTGATGTTCGTAAAAGCACAATTGAAGTTGGCAAGTGGAAATTTATCGGCTACCCCCGTCTTTGCACCTCCAATCCAGTGGGTTCTACCGGATAGGGCTTGGCGAAGGTTGAAGATGTTATCAAATAACTTCTCTCCTTCCATCCGTACCTTATCAAACGGTGCGGGTATGTCATTGTTTTTGTACTGTGTAAGGCTGATCTGAATGCTGTATTCCACTGCACGGTGGATCGCTTCCTTCCAGGTTTCGTATCGTCCATCCTCCAGCATACGACTGTATGTTCGGTAAAACACGAACATGCCGAGGTTGGTCATGTGTTCCGGGTGATCCGGGTATTTGTCTAAAAACTTCTTGGCTAGTATCTTCTTCTTCATAAGTACCTCCTAGTTTACCATCCTTTTTTTGTGCCAGTACCCCACGTTTGTATATCCGCACCCTCACACAGCCCACGGGCTTTGATGTGGCACATCTTACACGTAAAGTACATACTCTTGGGGTCTTTGGTGATTTGAAAGTCTCCCTTTTTCATGCGGTTGAAAATGCTTTGGGTTTGCTTGACGAAGTCGGAAATCTTGACCTCATACACCCGCTTGTTGACCTTGCAACCGAACACATCATCGTGGAGTCTTTCATACACCCGCTTCTTATTCTCGCTAAGGTAGTACAGGGTAAACTTGGATACGGGTAGGTTGTATTCCTGTTCTACGCCATGGATGTATAGGGGAACTTGCATATCGGTCGATAGCTTCTTACCCACCGCTACGTTGCCCGTCTTCCAGTCCAATACCTCTACATGGTCTTTGTAGACATCAATCCTATCTACGGTGGTGCTGACTTTGGGGAGTCCCACTCCGATGTCAAAGATGAGTTTCTTTTCCAGTACATCACTGGTTCCAATATCATCTCGAATACCGAAGTAGGTGTCAATGGAATCCATTCCCCGAAGGCGTAACTTCTCTTTTTGTTCCTCATCCTTAAACCACGAATCATCCAGTCCGCTAAAGATGCCCCGAAAGGCATCCTCGGCTTCATGTTGATGCGGGATTGTCTCGATGATTTCATGGACATCAATCCCGACCTTGGCATAGATATTCTCCGGCTGTTCATACCCTTTGATGATTTCCATATAGGACTGGTACTCGCAGTCGATGAAGGTTTGGATGTGGGAACGGCGAATTACTTCAGGAAGAACAATCTCCTCCTTATCGTACTTCTTGTTGGTAAAGCACAAATCACAGAAATGTTTATCCCCCTCCTTAATCAAACAGTCTTGATGGGCGGGTTTACCGCAACGGCTACACTGATTCTTCGTCTTCACTTCCTTCTTGCAGATCAGGCACGATGTCATGGTTTTCACTTCCTTTCGAGATTACCGTGTGTTTGGCAGTTTCAATCATGCCAATGATGGTGAAGATGGGCATTCCTTCTGTGGTTGATACGGAAAACTCACCGTTTTCCCCCATCGTAATAGTCACATTCAACTCTTTCATGTTTACACCTCCTCTCCAATAACTCTTTAGCCATGGTGCAAAATTCCTCTTCGGTATACTCTTCGCCAGAGTTAATACAATACCACATTCCATCCTCTAAAAGCAAGTACATAGGGTGTCCGTGGTAGGTATCCACAAGGGATTTTAAGGTGTTGGCGTATACACACTGTATATTGGTTTCAATCATTGGCTAACCTCCTGTTTGTTTATCTCTTCATCAAGAGCATACCCTACATTCATTTCAAGTTCATTGTACTCTCTGCTTGTAAGGTAGAATCTATCTATTTTCCTTGCATCGCTAATCAATTCCATTACCATTTCCTTTTGCTCCAATGTCATGGATTAACCTCCTATTCATTTCTCCTTTTTACCTTGTCATAATTGTCATAGCGGTACTGATCCACCTCCTGCATTCTGCGTTTTTCATTTTGGTACTTTTGCAGTTTTGCTTTCTTATACAAGGCATAAAACTCTTCCCGGGTAATATTCAGATCAGCCATCCAGCACCTCCACGGTGTTGAGTAGGAGATCACCGCCGGATTTTTTGCCCTTTGCCATAACATTGTCCCCTATTTGAAAGGAACCTTGTATCTTCTGCCATACGTGGGAGAAGATGACCAGCTTGATGTTGCCGTAGAGGGTGTCGATAAAGGTAAAGGACATGGTGTTCTGATTACGATCCTTAAACTCCTTAATATCATAGACCTCTCCACCCTGCAAAGCATCCATACCCTCTGAGAAGCTCTCTATGGGCTTAAAACCGAACTTTTCCATTGGATGGATAGTAAGGTATAACCCCAGGGCTTCCTTCTCCCAAACCGCCTTTACAGTGTCATTCCACGGAGTAAGGGGTAAGGAGAGGTCATTTTTGATCTCGGTCTTACTGCGAAGACTCATGGCAAATTCCCACATCAGATAAGCCCGGTCGGGATTGTCAAAGTCGAAGGCTCCGGCTTTAATCAGGTTCTCCACACAGTTCTTCTTCAAATCCTTTTTGATTCGCCGGGTTAAGAAATCCTCAAAGGAGGTAACCGGTCGTATCTTGCCCAAGGCTTTGAGGGCAGAGTTCCCTACATGGGTGATGGTATTGATGCGGTAACGAATCCCATCGTCATCCGGATAGAACTCCT
>PUKL01000020.1 GCA_003552275.1 Mollicutes bacterium | reverse complement strand
TTGCAAAGTGAGAAGGGCTATCACGACCGCGTCGAAGCCCGGGAGGCCTACCGCGACGCGGTGAGGTTCGGTCTCGGCGGTCAGAAGAAGACCTTCCCGCTTTCGGTTCTTTTCGACTATCTCGAAGGTCTGAAACAAGATATCGAGCGTTCCCTCGAGGAACTCTATACGGAATACGACGGCATCATCCCGACATTCTTCACATACAAAGTGACCGACCACACCGTCGCGACGACAAGTGGAGAGACCCCTGTCCGTGTGAAACCGAGATCCTTTGCGAAACGTGCCCTTCCGCCTTTCCTGGAGGCGCCGGCGCGGCTCCTCAAGGCGGGCTTCTCCCCGGAGAGACTCCACGATATGCACGAAAGGATCCGCACCTCCGACATTCATGACGACGAACTCGACATGTTCAAGACGAGTGCCTGTCTCGACGGAGAGAGCCACGAGATCGGTCGCATCCGGGCGTTCACGAAGGGATGGCTCGAAAGGGAGAGCAATTTTCTCCACATGACCTACAAGTATCTTCTCGGACTGTTGCAGGCCGGACTTCACGAGGAGTTCTTCACCATGATGAAAAAGAATCTCGTCTGCTTCATGGATCCGGCCGTATACGGTCGGAGCACCCTCGAGAACTCCAGCTTTCTCGCCACATCGAACAATCCCGACAAAGGCACACACGGAAGGGGCTTCTTCGCCCGTCTCTCGGGTTCCACGATCGAAGGCTTGAACATGTGGTCCGTGATGATGGCCGGCCCACGTCCTTTCCGTATCGAGGACGGCGAACTCGTCCTTCGTTTCGCCCCGGTCCTCGAAGGTTCCTTCTTCAAGACGGACGGCACCGTGAGCTTCACTTTCCGGAAAAAGACCACCGTCACCTATGTGAACCCCGCGCGCAAGAACACCTATGACGAAGGCAGGATCGAACGGATCGTCCTCGAAAGACCGGGCGAGACCATCACCCGCCAAGGCGACGCCGTCCGCGGTCGCTTGGCGGAAGAAGCACGGAACGGGTCATTCAAACGCATCACCGCATATATAAAATAAAAGAGGAGGAAGTTTGTATGAAAAGATTCATCTTGATGCTTCTGGCATTGACCATGGCTGTCACCGTAGCCGCATGCCGAGAAGACGACACGACGCCCCCTGTCATAGAGGGTGTGGAGGATGTCACGATCTATCTCGACGAAGAATTCGACCCCATGGAAGGCGTGACGGCCCATGACGATGTCGACGGCGATCTGACCGACGAAATCACCGTCAGCGGCAGCGTCGACACGTCCAAGACCGGACAGTACTATCTCATCTATCGCGTCGAGGACAGTTCCGGCAACAAAGCCGAGGAATCCCGGTATGTCACCGTCGAGGTCGACCCCGACATGGTCGGTGACGAGATGGTACCGAACGGCGATTTCTCGCTGGGCATGAGCTTTTGGACCGTCACCCAAGGATTGGAAGGCGGAACCGGCAACTTTGATGTTGTCGACGGTGAGCTCAGGGCCGAAATCACCGGTGTGGGCGGCGGCCTCTGGGAGCCCCGTCTGGAGAACATCGGTATCACCTTCGAAGAGGGACAGGCTTATGAAATCACCTTCGACGCCCGTGCGGAAGAGCCCCGTTCCATTCATATCCAAGTCGGGGAACTGCTCGACGACGCTCCTTGGTTCTTGAACTTCAAACCCGCCCAAACGGACATCGTGGATATCACCACGGACATGGAGACCTACACTGTTCAGTTCATCATGGCCGAAGAGACGAACGAGAACGGTGCCTTGCTCTTTGAATTCGGTACCGTCGAAGGCGGAGTCGGCACCGACAATCTTCTCACCACGGTCTATCTCGACAACGTGGCCATTGAGGAAATCGACGATATCGATCCCGTTCCGCCGGTCATCGAAGGCGCCGATGATGTCACCATTGAAATCGGCACCGAGTTCGATCCCCTTGAAGGTATCACCGCTTCCGATGCTCTCGACGGCGATCTGACCGACCAGATCGAAGTCACCGGCGAAGTGGACGTCGATGAAGAGGGAGTCTATGAACTCACCTACAAAGTCACCAACGAGGCGGGTCTGGAAACCGTCGTCGTTCGTGAAGTGACAGTCGCGGAAATCGACATGGCCCCCTATCCGGCGGACCACGGTTGGCGGATTTTCTACAACGATTGGGAAGGCACCGAAGCCAGAGCCGAAGTCGTCGGGGGCGAATATGTCTTCACCATCACCCAGTTTGCCGCCATGGACCAAAACTGGAAACTGCAAGTGATCCAGGACGCTTATGCATTGAGCACCGGTGAAGACAATGAAGGTTCGATAGAATTCGCAGAAGGCGAGACCTACCGCGTGACCTTCGACGCCAGAGCCAGTGTGGCCGGCGACATCATGCTCGCCATCGGCCATGCCGGGGATGGGTGGACCCCTTATTTCGAAGAAGAAATCAGCATCACCACCGACATGGAAACCTACACCGTCGAATTCACCTTGGACGATGACGATGTCGACTACAGTGTACCCGCGCAGTTCAAGCTGGAAATGGGCTTGTTGTTCGCTGACAAGAACACGCCGCAAGAATTCGTGCTCGACAATGTCATGATCGAAATCGATGTGGACGGCGAGTTTGTCGACGCTGATCTCATTGTCAACGGCGACTTCAAAGCGGAAGTCGAATATCCCGATTACGGTTGGCGCGCTTTCTACAACGATTGGGAAGGCACCGCAGCCTATGCCGAGGTCGTTGATGGCGAATACGTCCTCAATCTTGAAAACATCGCCGCCATGGACGAAAACTGGAAGATCCAAGTGATCCAGGACGCTTATGCATTGAGCACCGGTGAAGACAATGAAGGTTCGATGGAATTCGCAGAAGGCGAAACCTATCGGGTGACCTTCGATGCCAGAGCCAGTGTCGCGGGTGACATCACGCTCGCCATCGGCCATGCCGGTGATGGGTGGACGCCCTACTACATGGAAGATATCAGCATCACCACCGATATGGACACCTACACCGTCGAATTCACTCTGGACGATGACGATGTCGACTACAGTGTACCCGCCCAGTTCAAATTCGAGATGGGCCTGCTCTTTGCGGGAGAAGAAGCTCCGCAATACTTCGCCCTCGACAACGTCATGATCGAAATCGAAGTGGACGGCGAGTTCGTCGACGCCGGCCTTGTCGTCAATGGCACATTCGAAGGCGACAAACCGGGTCTGGACTATGGTTGGCGCGCATTCTTCAATGACTGGGAAGGAACAACCGCTGACACCGAGGTCGTCGATGGAGAGCTCTTCTTCAACATCACCAACATCGCCGCCATGGATGCGAACTGGAAACTGCAAGTGATCCAGGACGCTTACGCGTTGAGCACCGGTGAAGACAATGAAGGGTCCATCCTATTCCGTGAAGGCGAGACCTATCGGGTCACCTTCGATGCGAGAGCCAGTGTGGCGGGCGATATCACCCTCGCTATCGGCCACTCCGAGGATGGGTGGACGCCCTACTTCATGGAGGATGTCAGCATCACCACCGACATGGACACCTACACCGTCGAATTCACCTTGGACGATGACGATG
>PUKL01000075.1 GCA_003552275.1 Mollicutes bacterium | reverse complement strand
CCTTTCGCGGACGCCTTCGAGATTTCCACCCATTACGTCGGCACCGACCTCGCCGCCATCGGCGAGACGGTGAAGACCATCCGCCGCCACACCGAGAAGCCCGTCTATATGAAGATAAGCCCGCATCTTCCCGATGTCGAGGGCTATGCCGAGACCATCAAAGAGGCCGGTGCGAACGGGGTCGTCGCCATCAACTCGCTCGGACCGACCTTGAACATCGACATCGAGAAGCGCCGTATCGAATACGGCGGTGAAGACGGTTTCGTCTGGACGAGCGGACCTGTCATCAAGAATCTCGCCCTCGCCACGGTGAGAAAACTGAAGACCGCCGCGCCCGATCTCACTATCATCGGCGTGGGCGGCATCGCGAGTGCGAAAGACGTCATCGAGTTCCTGCTCGCCGGCGCCGATGCCGTGCAGATGTTGTCGGCCGCCCTGCTCAAGGGGAAGGATCTGTACAAGCGGATCATCGACGATCTGCCGAAGACGCTCGAAAAATACGGTTTCAAAAGCGTGCAGGACGTGAAAGAAACGACCCTCTCGCACAGTGTGAGCTATGAAGACGATGTGCCGACCCTCATCGAAGAAAAATGCATCGAGTGCATGCTCTGCAAGAAGGTCTGTCCCTATTTCGCCATCACGTTCGCAGAACGGATCACCTTCGATCCCGACGCGTGCACGAGTTGCGGACTCTGTGTGTCGGTTTGTCCCACGGACGCCATCAAGATGGAAAGGCTCGGGTGAAGACCATGCGTATCGAAGGAGACATTTCGAAAGCGATCGACAAAGTGGACAGCCGGGAAAAGATCGACGGTAGCGCTCCCTATACCGCCGATATCAACTTGGAGGGGATGTTGCATGCGCGCACCTTCCGGGCGAACGTTCCCAAGGCGCGTATCAAAGACATCCGCCTGCCGGACCTTCCCGAAGGGTATTTCGCCGTGACCCACGCCGACATCCCCGGCAAGAACGTCGTCAAGATGATCTATGAAGACTGGCCGGTCTTCGCCGAAAAAGAGGTGAACCACATCGGGGAACCGATCCTCCTCTTGGTCGGTCCCGACAAGGAAAAAGTGCAAGACCTCCTCGAGGCGATCGAGATCGACTACGAAGAGAAAAAGCCCACTTTCGACTTCTCGCAAAGCGCGCTCGACCTTTCGTTTGCGAAGGGCGATGTGGAGACCGCTTTCCGCGAAGCCCGACAAACGATCGAGAAGGTCTATGAGACCGGATACCAAGAACAGGCCTATATCGAGACCCAGGCCTTCATCGGCTATAAAGAAGGGGCCACGACCACCCTCGTCGGCTCCATCCAGTGTCCCTATTATGTCAAGAACGCCGTGATGGACACCCTCGCTGTAAGCGAGGACGAAGTCCGCGTGATCCAAGCGCCCGTCGGCGGCGCCTTCGGCGGCAAAGAGGAGTTCCCCTCGCTCATGGCCTGCCAGCTCGCCGTCGCCCTGCAGAAGACGGAAAGGCCCATCAAGCTCGTCTATGACAGGGAAGAGGACATGGAAGTCTCGACCAAGCGTCATCCCGCGAAAATCAAGATGGAAGCCGCCCTCGACGAGAACGGCCGCATCATGGGCATGAAAAGCCATGTGGCCCTCGACGGCGGCGCCTACATCGGGCTTTCGGGGGTCGTGCTCTCCCGCGGCATGCTCGCGGTGACGAACGCCTACACGATCGAGAATGTCGCCGTCGAAGGCGACGTCTTCCGCACGAACACCGTCCCGAACGGCGCTTTCCGCGGTTTCGGCGCCCCGCAGATGATCTTCGCCATCGAGATGTTCATCCACCATATCGCTCGCGCCCTCGGTCAAGACGCCTACGATTTCCGCCGCCGTCATCTCGTCAAACAGGGTGACCGCACGGCCACCGACGGTCTGTATCGCGACCCGATCATCCTTCCCGAGATGATCGAGAAGGCGGTCGAGATGTCCGATTATCACGAGAAGAAGAAGGCGTTCGCCGCCGACGACGCATGGAAGGGCATCGGCATGAGTTTCTTCTTCCACGGATGCGGGTTCACCGGCAGCGGCGAGAGCGACATCATCAAAGCCAAGGTGAAACTCCG
The DNA here is from genome assembly GCA_003552275.1 of Mollicutes bacterium. Taxonomy (GTDB): domain Bacteria; phylum Bacillota_I; class Bacilli_A; order Izemoplasmatales; family Izemoplasmataceae; genus T1SED10-81. The sequence goes on along the minus strand of PUKL01000075.1, from coordinate 1,494 downwards.
CAAGGACGAAGAGGGCCGTGTCCACATCCTCGTCGCCGCCGTCGACATGGGTCAGGGCCCGAAAACGACATTTCGGAAACTCGTGGCGAAAGTCTTGGACATCCCGCTCGAAAAAGTCGTCTTCAACTATCCCGACACCCGCTATGTCCCCGATTCCGGCCCGACGGTCGCTTCCCGCACGATGATGGTCGTCGGCGGTCTCTTGGCAAGAGCGGCGAAGCGGCTCGGTGAAGAGTGGGAAGAAGGCGCCGAGCAGGTCGTCCTCGAACAATACAAGCAACCCGAATACATCGAATGGGACCAGGAGAAGATGCGCGGTGATGCCTATCCCGCCTATTCCTGGGGAGTGAACGTCGTCGAGGTCGAAGTCTCGAAGACCACCTTCGAGCCCACGGTGAAGAACGTCTGGAGCGTCTATGATCTGGGGAAGGCGATCGATGAACGCATCGTCATGGGCCAGATCGAGGGCGGCCAGGCACAAGGACTGGCTTATGGCTATCAAGAGGTCATGGGCCACACCGACGGCAAGATCATGCAGAAGAACCTGACAGACTACATCATCCCCACCGCCGTCGATGTGCCGAAGATGGAAAGCGTCGTCATGGACAACCCCTATCCCTTGGGGCCCTACGGTGCCAAAGGCGTGGGCGAACTCACCCTCGTCGGCGCCGCCCCCGCCGTCGCCCTCGCCATCGAACAGGCCGTGGGCCGCGAAGTGCACAAGATCCCCGTCACGCCCGAATACATTATGGAGTTGATCCGCAATGGCTGAAGTGACCTTCACACTGAATGGTGAATTGACGACCGTGGACGCGCCTTTGAACATGCGATTTCTCGATGTGTTGCGCGTCAAATTGAACCTCACGGGTCAGAAAGAAGGCTGCGGCGAAGGCGAATGCGGCGCTTGTGCCGTCTTGCTTGACGGGCACATCGTCAACTCCTGTCTTCTGCCTTTGGGCAGTGTCGCCGATAGGGATGTCGTGACCATCGAGGGTTTCAAGCGGACAAAACGCTTCGCTGTCATCCAAGAGGCCTTCATCCACGAAGGCGCCGTGCAGTGCGGCATTTGCACACCCGGCATGGTGATCGCCGCCGAAAGCCTCCTGAGACACAATCCCGAGCCCTCCGACGAAGAAATCCGGGTCGGGCTATCGGGCAATCTCTGCCGCTGCACCGGCTACAACATGATCGTCGCCGCCGTGAAACGCGCGGCCCAAAGAGGTGAAGGACTATGGTGAAGCATCATATCGCCAAGGATTATGCGGACGCATTGCAGAGACTCTCCGAGGGCACATACCGCATCCTCGCCGGCGGGACCGACCTCATGGTCCGCAACCGGCGTCTCTCCGAGACCCCCGTCCCTTTCAAGGATGACGTCCTCTACATCCACGGTCTCGACGAGTTGCGTTATGTCGAAGAAGAGGAAGGGCATCTCGCCATCGGCGCTCTCACTTCCTATGAAGACCTCCTCCATCATCCCGCGGTGCCGACGGT
>PUKL01000132.1 GCA_003552275.1 Mollicutes bacterium | reverse complement strand
CTTTTCGACATCGAGGTCTTCACCCCCTATCTCACGTTGATCCGCACGGAAGAGAGGGGCACGCGGAACCTCTTGCAGGAAGAACTCCGGACCAAGGACATCGAGGTCTACGACATCATGACGCTCAAAGAGATGTTCCCCGAGACCATCAAGCACGACATCCACCGGACCCTGCAGCTTTCCGCCGATTTCTACGACTTGGACGCCCATCTCCTCGATGTCTTCCGCGGCTTCGCCAAGAAGAACCAGACCCCCATCGTCATCGAGACCGAGGACTACGCCTTGAACAAGATGGCCTACATCAAATACACCTTCCGCGCCGACGGCGAGATTGAAAAACAGGCACTCGTGCACACCCATCTCGTCGATGTCTACTATCTGCACTTCTATTACGACATCCCCTTGGAAAACATCTCCTACGACCCCGTGATCAAGCGGTCGCAGAGGTTCTTGAACTGATCGAACCATGATTGTGGAGACGAAGAACGGGCCCCTCCATTGCCGCGACGAGGGGCCGCGGACAGCGCACGCCCTCGTCTTCGTGCACGGACTGGGGGCCGATCTCGGCTGTTTCATGAAACAGCTGGTGCGTTTTCGGAAACACTACCGGGTCGTGGCCTTCGATTTGCCCAACCACGGCCGGTCGTTCACGTTCGCGAACGGCCTGAGCTATACGGCCGTGAGCGAGACGATCAAAGAACTCCTCGACGCTTTGGGCATCGAACGGGCCGTTCTTTGCGGGCTGTCGATGGGCGGCCATCTCGTGCAACATTTCGCCCACCACAACCGAGAATATGTCGCCGGTGTCGTCGATGTCGGCAGCACCCCCTTGCACAAGCCCTTGCCGCGCATGACCCATTGGAAATTGAGGCTCTTTTTCGCGACATGTCGCTTCATCCCGAAACGGATCCTCGTGAAGATCATCGCCGGCAAGGACCGCGGCCGCACGGAAAAGAGCAAGGACTATCTCATCAACCGCATCACCGTGCGCACGGCGAAAAAGGACATGTTGAAGATGCTGCGGGTGATGCTCAAGACGGCGAGAAAAGGGATCGACGAACCTGTCGAAGCGCCGCTTCTCATCATCCACGGCGCCAACGACCAAAAATGGCTCGGCGAGAAAGCCGTGCGTTGGCACGAAGAGATCCAAGGCAGCGTCTATGCGGCCGTCCCGGCGGCGGGACACATCGCCAACCAGGACAACGCCCGCGATTTCAACCGGGTTCTCGCCCGTTGGCTCGAAAGTATCGAAGATTTCCCGAAAACGAACAAAACCTGAACGGAAATGGGGTATTCCATGGCAATCGAAAACAGAAACATCGCTTTGCTCATCGACGCGGAGAACATCAGCCCGAAATACATCGAGATCATCGTCGATGAAGCCAACAAATACGGAAAGATCAACTATCGGCGGGTTTACGGGGACTGGACCACGGACCAGCTTTCCGCCTGGAAAGGGAAGATCAACGAGTTCGGCCTCACCCCCGTCCAGCAGAACGTCTACACCGCCGGCAAGAACGTGAGCGACTTCACGATGATCATCGACGCGATGGACATCCTCTATTCGGGGAAAGTCGACGCTTTCGGGCTCGTGACGAGTGATTCCGATTTCACCAAGCTCGTCACCCGCCTCCGCGAGGACGACATGTTCGTCTTCGGCATGGGCGAGAGCAAGACGCCGATCTCGCTCGTGAACTCCTGCGAGGCCTTCGCCTACCTCGACAAGATGCTCGCCAAGGAGACGGGGGAGAAGAAAGAAGAGAAGCCCCCCGCCAAGGGCAAGCGCAAAAAGGCCGCCAACAACAAGACCGAAAGCTCCATCACCCCCGCCGAGACCATCGCGAAAGAGCTGCAAAACATCATCGACAACAACCAAGAAGACGACGGGTGGGCCTATTGGAGCATCGTCGCCGACCTTCTGCAGAAGAAGTTTCCGGGTTTCCACCCGCGAAACTACGGCAAGAACGTCCGCCCCATAACCTATTTCAAGAACCACAAAGCGTTCGAAGTGAAAATCGACAACAAGGTCGCCTACATCCGCAACAAGAAGAAGTGACGGGGGTCGAGCCATGGAGAAGAGGTCGTTTCCGGGCGAAAAGCCCGATGCGAAACAGTTTCTCGTTTTGCTTGTCGCGGGGACGCTCATCGCCGTCGTGCTCTTGTTTTTGGCCGCCAGGGTCGTCAACATCACCGACGCGGAGCGCGGTTGGCATTTCATCGTCGACGGCGGTTATTGGAATCACGTCATCCTCGGCGTCGCCGGCTTCATTTTCGGTTTCATCCATTTCTATCGGGAGTACCGCCTCTATGCCGACGAAAGGCTCACACTCGACAAGGCGGGCGAAACCCTCACGTTCAAAAACGATGCGACCTATCGACGCGAGACGCTGCGCGACGTCCGTTTCTCGCCCGTCTTCTACGGTTGGTTCGGCCTGAACAAGATCGTCTTCCGTTTCCAACCCACCACGGGCGAAAAGCCAAGAATCCGGCTCCTTTTATTGCCGAAAGAGGAGGCCGAGGCGTTGGCCCGCCTCTTGAAAGAGACGGCGAAGAAGAACGACGAAGACGCATGATGCTTTCCCAACAAAGAAATCAAAAGAGGCACCTCGCGACAATCGTCGCGAGGTGCCTCTTTTCTAGGCTTCCGGCAAAGAAGAAAGGCCCCGGAGGGCCTTTTTCTTCAATCAATACATGCCTTGCGGCATCGCGGGTTGCTGGTCGTCCTTGTCGTCTTCTTCGTGTTCGCTGACGGCGACTTCGGACGTGATGAACATCGCGGCGATGGAGGCGGCGTTGCGGACGGCGCTCCTTGTGACCTTGGTGGGATCGACGATGCCGCGGTCGATCATGTTGACCCATTCGCCTTCGCGGGCGTCGAAACCACGGTCTTTCTTCTTCGAAGCCATCTGTGTCTCGGTGATCTCGTCGCCGTCGAAGCCGGCGTTCTCGGCGATCTGGCGGATGGGTTTCAACAGGGCGTTCAAGACGATGTTGATGCCTTTTTGCACGTCGACATTGTCATCTTTCAGACTCTTCCTGAGCTCTTTGTAGACATCGACGAGCACGGCGCCGCCGCCGATGACGATGCCTTCTTCGACCGCCGCTTTCGTGGCGTTCAAAGCGTCTTCGATGCGGAGTTTTTTCTCTTTGAGCTCGGTCTCGGTCGTGGCGCCGACCTTGACGATGGCGACACCGTCGGTGAGCTTGCCGAGACGCTCTTGCAGACGCTCTTTGTCGTAATCGCTCGTGGTGTTTTCGATCTGGCTCTTGATCTCGTCGATACGCTCTTGGAGCATCTCTTTGTTGCCGCTGCCTTCGAGGATGGTGGTGCTGTCTTTGGTGACGATGACCTTCTTGGCGATGCCGAGGTTCTCGATGGTGGCCTCTTTGAGGTCCATGTCGAGGTCTTTCGAATAGAAGGTGGCACCGGTGAGATAGCTGATGTCCTTCAGGATCTCTTTTTGGTTGTCGCCGAAGCCGGGGGCTTTGGTGGCGACGACGTTGAAGGTGCCGCGGAGCTTGTTCACGACGAGGGTGCTCACGACTTCGTTCTCGATGTCGTCGGCGATGATCATGAGGG
>PUKL01000098.1 GCA_003552275.1 Mollicutes bacterium | reverse complement strand
TTCAACAACGGCGCCTTGATCGAGGACGAAGAAGACCGCATCATCGTCGAGCGTCCGCTGCCGCCGGAGCCCAAGCGGGCCCTGTTGGGATACGCCTTGGCCGAAGGGCTGCCTTTCGTGCTCTATGGTCGTGAGCGGGTGGTCGGCCCCGAGAACGAGCGTTCGGCCTTCTTCCATCGATGGAACGAGCTTCATCCCACCTCTGCGGTCGAGATCGTCCGCACCGTGGATATGGAGACGCTCATGCGGGAAAAGGCCTACAAGATGCTCATCCTCCGCCCCGAAGAGAAGAAGCGCGCCGACTTTTTGACTTTCGCCCGTTCACTCGAGGGCATCCATGTGACGAAGAGCCAGGCGGACTACTACGACATCATGGAAAAAGACGCCCACAAAGGCCAAGCGCTTGCCGAACTCTTGACACATTACGGTCTGACCCGGGACGAGGTCATGGTGTTCGGCGACCATGACAACGACGCCGAGATGTTGCAGGGGGCGCGATTCTCCTATGCGATGAAGAACGCCACGCCCCGCGCCAAGCAGGCGGCCGCTTGCGTGACCGAAGCGAGCAATGCCGCCGACGGCGTCGCCAAGACCCTCGCCGGGATCGATTTCGGGAAGCGCACAAAGAAGAACGGGGCAGAATGAGTGTCGAAGACCCCGTCAAATTAGCATTTCAATTCCGCGGTGCACCCTTACCGGGTGAACCGCTTTCCCTTGTATACGTCCCACTCGTGCGCCATGAGGGATTATCGCCCGACTATTTCCGCCAAGGTGTTTGGATTGCTAAGAGGGGCGAAATGCGGTAAAATATACTTGACATGATAAAGACGGCGGACCGCACCCACACGGGATGATTGCGGTCCGCGACAAAAAAGAGGTGAACAACCATGTTCGATGCGGAAAAACAAGTGAACGAAACGCTCCCCGCGATCGCCATCAGAGGCTTGGCGCCTTTCCCGAATACAGACGTCCGCACCGAGGTCGGACGCTCGATTTCGAAAAGCGCCCTTCTCGAAGCGGAACGGAAACACGAAAGCCATGTGCTCTTGCTTGTACAAAAGAACCCCAACGTCGAGGACCCCGAGGAAGAGGATATGCTCGAATGGGGTGTCGTGGCCAAAATCGGCATCAAGATCAAACTGCCCAACGGCAATTTCAAAGTGAAATTCGACCCCATCGTCCGGGCCGAGATCAAGGAGTTCGCCGACAAGGACCCCTATTTCTTGGTCAATTTCGAAACGCGTCCGGCCACCCATGAAGACCAGGATGAAGAAATCGCCCTCGTCAGGATGGTCATCAAGCAGGTCATGGAGAACGCCCAGTCGATCCTGAACAATCCCAAACAGAGCATCGAAGCGGTCCAAGCGGGCATCTCCAGCGACAAGCTCGTCGACAAACTCGCCAGCAACCTGAAGATAAACGAGACCAGCAAGTTCAAATACCTCACGACCGCCAGCGTCGAGAAACGGTTGAACTATCTTTTGCAGGATATCGAGAAAGAGCGTCACATGAGCGAGATCGAGGAGAAGATCAACCGTACCGTCAAAAAGAACATCGACGAGAACCAACGCGAATACTATCTACGCGAAAAACTCCGCGCCATCCAGGAAGAACTCGGAGACAAGGCCAAGAAGGAATCGGAGATCGAGAACCTCCGCAACAAGATCCTCGAAAGCAAGATGCCAAAACACATCGAGGAAAAGGCCCTCTATGAGCTTTCGCGTTACGAGACCCTGCCCGCCTCTTCCGGTGAGAGCGGTGTCATCCGCACCTATCTCGACTTTCTGATCGAGCTTCCTTGGTATGAAGAAAGCGAAGACGAGACCGACATCAAGAAGGCGGAAGAAGCCCTCGAAGAGACCCACTTCGGTCTCGAGAAGGTCAAGGAGCGGATCATCGAGTATCTGGCCGTGAAGCTCCTCACCGGCAAGAACCCCCAGACCATCCTCTGTCTCGTCGGACCGCCGGGCTGCGGTAAGACCTCTCTCGCCCAATCGATCGCCCGGGCCCTCGGCCGGCAATTCGTCAAGCAGTCTCTCGGCGGCGTCAAGGACGAAAGCGAGATCCGCGGTCACCGGCGCACCTATCTCGGCGCCCTGCCGGGAAGGATTCTCCAAGGCATGCGGAAAGCGAAAGTCGTGAATCCCTTGTTCTTGCTCGACGAGATCGACAAGCTCGGCGCCGACTACAAGGGCGATCCGAGCGCCGCGATGCTCGAAGTGCTCGACCCCGAACAGAACAAGAACTTCAGCGACCACTACCTCGAAGACCAATACGACCTCTCCAAAGTCCTCTTCATCGCCACCGGGAACTATCTCGGTCACATCCCCGCGCCCTTGCGCGACCGGATGGAGATCATCGAGCTCTCGAGCTACACCGAGATCGAAAAATTCAACATCGCCCGGAAGCATCTCATCCGCAAACAACTCGACAGTCACGGTCTCGAGGACAAAAAGCTCGAGATCACGGACGAGGCGATCTACAGCATGATCCGTGAATACACCCGTGAAGCCGGCGTGCGCCAACTCGACAGGTTGGTCGGCACCATCGTCCGCAAGGCCATCAAGATCATCCTCGGTGACAAGAAGGACAAGGTCACCGTCGACAAGGACAATCTCAAGGATTTCCTCGGAAAACCGAAATACACCGAACGTGTGGCCGACAAGCAACCCCAGGTCGGTGTTGCGACCGGGCTCGCCTACACCCAGTTCGGCGGCGACACCCTGGCCGTCGAAGTCGCCTACTACAAAGGCGGCGGCAAACTCTCGCTCACGGGACAACTCGGTGATGTCATGAAAGAATCCGCCGAGGCCGCCTTGTCTTATGTGAAGGCGAACTATGAACACTTCGGCATCTCCAAGGAGCGGCTCGAGGACTCGAACGTGCACATCCACGTCCCCGAGGGCTCGATTCCGAAAGACGGCCCCTCCGCCGGTATCACCATCGCCGTGAGCCTCATCAGCGCCCTCACCCAGAAGAAGGTCGACCCCTCCATCGGCATGACGGGCGAGATCACCCTCCGGGGCCGAGTGCTTCCCGTCGGCGGCCTGAAAGAGAAAGCCATCGCCGCCCATCGCGGGGGACTCAAGAAGATCCTCATCCCCGAGGAGAACCAACGTGACATCGACGACATCCCCAAGGAAGTGCGCGACAAGTTAGCCATCCAGGCCGTCCGCACCGTCGACGACGTCGTCAAAGAGACACTCATGGACAGTTGAGGCAATCTCCGGATTGCCTTTTTCTTTGCCATGGAGTAGAATGACCTTGACACAAAGGAGGCTCGCCATGCATTTTCAAAAGATCGAGGGACCCGTTCTCGCCGTTGACGAAGCGGGCTTCCCCCAGTCGGACCACCCCGAGTTTCTCTTCATCGGCCGCTCGAATGTCGGCAAATCCACCGTCATCAACAAGCTCCTCGGCCGGAAGAACCTCGCCTACACCTCGCAAAAGCCCGGCAAGACGAAGACGCTGAACTTCTATCTCGTCGACGACACCTTCCGGATCGTCGATGCGCCGGGATACGGATACGCGAAGACCTCGAAGAAGAGACGGGCTTTCTTCGGGCACATGTTCGAACACTATCTTACGACGCGACAAGCGCTCCGTCACGTCTTTTTGTTGGT
>PUKL01000001.1 GCA_003552275.1 Mollicutes bacterium | reverse complement strand
TTGATCAAAAAAAGGATCGTCCGTCCCGTTGAAATCGAAGGAAAAAGCATCCCGCTGAAACTGAGTGTCGGCATCGTCCGCTATCCCGAAGACACGGACGAAGTCCACAAGCTCATCGATTATGCCGACTATGCGATGTATGTGGCAAAAAGGTCCGGAAAAGACAATTACAACTTTTTCGACAAAGAGGATTTCGATCGAGCGAAGTCCACATGAAAAACACTCCCGAGGGAGTGTTTTTCATGAGAAGGGCACTCAGAAGAGTCCCGCGATCAGGAAATAGATGATCGGGACAAGGAGCGAAGGCAACATGTTCGCCACCCGGATCTCCTTGATCTCCATGAAATTGATGGCCATGGCGATGAGGATGACATAGCCGACCATGGCGATGCCCTCGGTCATCGCCTCGGGCATGAAAGTTCCCGCAAAATAGGCGGCGATGAAGATCAGTCCTTGATAGATGAGCACGCTCAAGGCGGCGAAAGCCACACCGATGCCGAACACGGTCGCCAACATGAGCGCCGTGATGAAGTCCAAGGCGCTCTTCATGACCAGGATTGTGATATCGCCCTCCATGCCGTCCTGCATGGGCCCGAGAATCGCCATCGCGCCGACACAGAAGATGAGTGTACCCGCGATGAACCCTTTCGCGAGCGGCGGGAGGTCGTATTTTTTTTCTACACCGTAAGCGAATCGCTGCAGTTTCCCGTCGATGTCGATTTTTTCCCCGACGAGCGTGCCGATGACGAGCGAAGAGAGGATCAACAGCTCGTTCGACGTCTCCAGCATGCCGTCCTCGATGGAGATGAAGTAGCGCAGGAACCATCCGATCGAGAGGGCCATGAGGGACAGTCCCATGACGAAGAGAACGGCCTTCTGCAATCTTTCGGGGAGGCTCTTCTTGAAGAAGACACCGATGATGGCGGCGACGATGATGGCCAAGGCGTTGATGAGTGTTCCCATATGCTTTCCTCCCTTGTGTCAGGGGTTGAGTGATTGTTTTCCGGGAGTCAACCTTTGACGGCGATACAATCGATCTCGATGACGACATCTTTGGGGAGTCTTTGGGCTTCGATGGCCGCTCGGGCGGGTTTGTGGTCACCGAAGAAATCGGCATAGACCTCGTTCATCGCTCCGAACTGGCCCAAATCGCGCATGAAGATGCCGCAACGGACGATGTCCTCTTTTTCGAGTCCCGCTTCGTTGACCACGGCCAACACGTTTTCCAAACATTGTCGGGAGGCCTTTTTGATGTCCTCGATCGGTGTGTCCGCGCCCGGTTCGAGGGGGAGCTGTCCGGACACGTAGAGGGTGTTTCCTTTCATGATGCCCTGCGAATAGGGGCCGATGGCCGCGGGGGCTTTCTTGGTGTTGATGGTCTTCATAGTGAGAACTCCTTTCATCATTGGTAATGGATTTCAAGAATGTTCATCGATTCATCGGTTCGTGCCACGGAAGGAGAGGTGATCGCGCGTCTCTCGCCGTCTTTCTCCAACATGACGAAATGGCGGAAGAAGATGTGTTCGCCGTGTTTCAGAGTGTTCAAGGGATCGAAGCCGATGATGCGGAATGGGCCTTTATCATGATTTTTGGCCGTTTCCAGACACGCGACGATGGTCGCTTTGTTTTTTTCATGGAACTGGTGGACGCGTTTTTGCACTTCCGGCCGGACCGCCCTGAATTCGCCACGGTCCGGATACGGAGCGAAGACGAGATCGGACAGTGTCCGCGTCTCCCGACCGACGGAATGCATCCAGCGTTCCTTGTCGAAGGCGAGCATGATGGCCGCGCCGCTTGTGTTGTTGATGGTGCGGACGGGGAAGAGGCTCTCCGGTGCCGAGAGACTTTTCTTCATGTCGGCGAGGGATTGTTGGAACTCTCGTCTGTTCAAACTTTCCAGGGCTTTCATCTCGGCGTATACGGCCATGCCTTCATACGTCTCGACACGGGTCTCGTATAGAAAAGCCTCGGGAAATTCTCTTTTTCTGAAGCCGCGGATGGCGCGAATCTCATCGACGAGCGATACGTCGAAGTCGTCGAGGAGTTCACATAGAAGTCGATTCTCTTCATGTTTCGCCGAGAGGTTCAGCTCGTCATAGGGGTAGTCGATGGCGACAATCTCGTTGGCGAAGCGTTGCTCACCGACGGACATCTGGTGGGCGTGGAACATCTCGTGGACAATCTTGGATGTCAACCGGTCGACGCTCAGCGAGCGGGTGCTCTCGTCGACATGCCAGATGGCGAGATGGCCGTCGTCATAGCGGATGGCCGTGTTCCCCCGGAAGCGGTCGTCTCTTGGGAACTCTTCATGCTCAAGACGGACGGTGTCCTCGTCATAGAGGGCGAAAGGAAAGGGGTGGAAACCTTCGAAGACGGCTTCGAAAGGAATTTTTTCGAGCCGCTCCCGGATGGCGGCGTGCAGGGGGTCCAATGTGTTTTTCATATTTCCTCCCGATGGAATCGGTCTATAGCAAAAAAGGACCCTCCCTTGATGAAAGGGTCCTTTTCACGGGTCATTTCTTTTCTTCTTCCTCTTTCTTGCGTTCTTCGATGATCTTGTCGACAAGGTTGCCGGGCACTTCCTCGTAGCGGTCGAACCTTCTGGTGAAGGAGCCGCTACCCTGTGTCATGGCTTTCAAGTCGATGGAGTATTTGACGATCTCCGCTTCGGGGATGTCGGCGGTTATCTGTTTCATGCCGCCATCGACGGGGTCCATGCCGAGGACACGGCCGCGGCGTTTGTTGATGTCGCCCATGATGTCGCCGACATAGTCGTCTTTGGCGAGGATCTCGACACGCATGATGGGCTCCAGGATGGTGGGGGAGGCTTTTTGGAAAGCGTCTTTCAGACCGAGACGGGCCGCGGTCTTGAAAGCCATCTCGTTGGAGTCCACGGGGTGATAGGAACCATCAAAGAGGACCGCTTTGAGACCGATGACGGGATAGCCCGCCAGAGGTCCTTTCTCGATGGCTTCGATGAGACCCTTTTCGACGGCCGGATGGAAGTTCTTGGGAACCGCGCCGCCATAGATTTCTTGTTCGAAGACGAACTTCTCTTCACCATTGGGGTCGAGAGGCTCGAAGCGGATTTTGACTTCACCGAACTGTCCGGCGCCGCCGGTTTGTTTTTTGTGTCGTCCGTGACCGTCGGTCTGTTTCTTGATGGTCTCGCGGTAGGCGATCTTCTGGTCGAGCGTGTCGACGTCGACCTTGTACATGTTTTTCATCTTTTCAAGGATGTAGCCGATATGGGTCATGCCCATGCCGCCCAAAAGCAACTGCGCAGTTTCTTTTTTGCGCTGGGTGACGAACGAGGGGTCCTCCATGTTGAGTTTCTGCAAGGCCGCCGAAATCTTGTCCTCGTCTTCTTTATGCTTGGGCTGGATGGCCACATAAATGGTGGGTGAGGGAAGGTCGGCACCGTCAAACAGAATCGGGTTCTTGGGATCGGTGATGGTGGCTCCGGTGAAGATGTCGGCCGCTTTGGCGACGGCACCGATGTCACCCGCACCGACGGTGTCAATATCGAGTTGTTTCTTGCCTTGTAGAGAGAAGACGTTTCCGAGTTTCGTGGTCTTTTTTGCATTTGCGACAAGGACCTCTTTACCGGAAGAGATGTTGCCGCTGACGACCTTGAATATGTTCACGGAACCGATGAAGGGGTCGAT
>PUKL01000150.1 GCA_003552275.1 Mollicutes bacterium | reverse complement strand
GCTGGATCCTATATGACTTCCATTGGGTGTTGCCGGCATATGTCACAGTTCAGATCACAACGTCTCCTCTAGTGTCAGCCTGCCTGGTCGCGGCAACGGCGCTGTGCCAGGGGAACCGGGCCCTCGGGTCCCGCCACGTGACGCGGCGGGTCGGGGGTCGACTCGGAACCCGACCGCAGGAGGAGGACGCGGCTGATGCGCTCTGACCGCCCTCATGACGCACGCTCTACCGGGCCTCACGGCCCGCGATCATCCGACCCCGCCGCCTCGACCCGGCACTCCGCTGGTGCGGACGTGCCCGGTTGGGCCGATGACCCGCGCCACTTCTCGCCGCCTCCGAACGTCGATGGGCCGCTGGCGCTGGCCACCACCTTCCCTCGCCTCACCGCCCTTGCCGCGGTCGTAGCGCTGGTCGCCAGCCTCCTGCCGGTCACCTGGTCGACCGCCGCCGCCGACAGCGCTCCTGAGGTGAATTTGGCCACGGCCGGCAATGACACGCCGAAGGTCGTGATCATCCGCGACGACGATCGCGTTGATACCAAGGAGAGCGATAGCTCGCTCCAGGATGCTGTCGATACCGCGGAGGAGGGCGACACCCTCGAGATCACGGGCACCGTGGACGGCGGTGTCGATGATGTGGACACCGCGGACCTGACGTTCGTCGGCGACGACGACGATGCGGCGATCAACTGCGCCGACAACGACGACAACTCCGACCGCGGTGTCAAGGGAGAGCTACCGGATGCAACCTTCGAGAACCTGACGATCTCGGAATGCCGCACCGGTGTCTGGCTCGAGGACGACGCCGATCCTGCCGACTACACGTTCACTGACGTCACGTTTCAGGAAAACATCACGGGAATTCGGACCACCGGCGATGTCACGTTGGACTGGGTCACGTTCGCTGCCGGCTTCAACGCGTTGGGAATCTCCGACGACACTGACGACATCGACATCAAGGAGTCGACGACGTTCGATCCCTCCTTGGCGTTCCTTGCGCGGGACCGACGGGACTCGCCAGACACCCTGGCGGCTGAGTTCGAGCCTGTCCTCGACGACGGATCCGATAGTGTTGAGCGCGCCGCCTTCATCGATGATGTGGTCGACGAGGTCGACACCGACGATGTCCCGCTCGGCGACCTAGTGGAAGCCGTTGAAAACGCTCCCGAAGAGGATGACGTCGACGACGTCAATGCCTTGATCGTCTCTGACGTCTCGAACGCGCCGGCCTACGCCGCCGAGGACGCCACGATCAAGGTGCACGGCACGCACGCCTATCCCGACATCTGGGAAGACGCCGTCGACAGCGCAGAAGAACTCCCAGGCAACGACTTAGACATCAACTCAGATGGTATCTTCGAGACCGATGGCGTGGACACGTGGCCGAGGAGCTCTGCATCGGGTGGAGCGCTGGAGCTCGATGAGCCCGTCAACGTCGAGGCGTGGAACGGCAACGCGCGCGTAGAGCTAGCCACAGAGGAGTCTGATGAGGCGAGCGGTTCGCCTGCGACGGTGCTGATCAAGTCCGGTGACGTGACGATCGATGATGTGGACGTTCACCGCGACCGTACCGATAGCGAGGATGCGGGAGACCTCGGGTTCGGTCAAGGGGTGATGGTGCGTGACGTCGGGGACTCCCCCGATTCGCCCATCGATCTCACGAACATGGCTGTCGACGGCGAGTTCGACGAATCTTCAGACACGCCAGACACGACGAACGCCGGCATCCTCGTCAATCCCCGCGACGACGATAACGTGCGCATCGACATCGAGAGTGTCAGTGTCGAAGGATTCGCGGCGGGCGTTGCCGCGTCCCCAGTCGATCCGACACAAGGTACCACTACTGCCGCGTCGTACGACGTGACGGTGGACGACAGTGAGGTAGCCTCCTATGTCGTCGATCTGGCCATGGTGGGGCCCACATTCAGCGATGATGACAACGCTGGGGGTGGTGCGCACTTTACCGCAGACGACGTGACGTTGGAGGGTGACGTCTCGGATACCGTGGTGGATGAACTGTCAGAGCTGGCAGGCCTCTCGAGTGATGACCTGTCCGATGACGTCGACACCCGCGACGTCTTCGGGAACATCGCCGTGATCGGCGACGTCAACGACACCATCGAAGACAATGAGGCGCCCGGCGATGCGGATGAGCCATTCGCGGTCGTCGCCGACGTGGTCGATAGTCCCGATACGCTCGACGTGGATGAGCGAGCAGATACGATCAGCGAGCAGAACTTCGGGGAAACCTCGGTGAAGGAGCTCGTTGATACCCCTGGCAACGAGGACGGCGACACCCGCGAGGTCGCCTTCGGGGTGTTCGGTGACGGTGTTGAGGATGAGCCCGACGACCCTGAGCCGACGCCGGATCCTGATCCGGAGCCGGATGATGATCCGCCGGAGGAGATCGACGAGCCCGACGAGGATGTCGAGCCGATCGAGCCGGACGTGCCCGAGGGCGAGTCGGCAGAGACCGAGTCCGGGTCGGGTCAGGCGTTCGTGGACGGTGAGGCGCGCGACGCTGAGGTGTCCCGGTCGGAGGATCCGGAGGATCGCGCGTCGACGGACGCGTTCATCGACGACTTCCGGGACGCGACCGGCGTCGGCGACCGCGTGTCGACAGATGAGGACGACGACGGTCGTCCGACCATCTCCGGGCTGTTGAGCGACCCGGATGATGAGGACGCCTCGCGGCCGGTGCCCTCCTCGGCGACCACGGCAGTCACCTCGGGTGACATCGGCGCGCTCGTGACGACCACCACGCGGGAGGAGTCCCCGCGTGATGGCGGCGAGGGCAACCGGGTGTTCGCCTCGTCTGATGGGTTGACGGGCCTGGTGGCTGCCGGCCTGCCCGAGGACTTGGACGGGCAGGTGCAGCTGCGCAGCGACGCCCGGGTGCTCGGCGAGTTCGAGACCGACGATTCAGGGACGTTGGCCGGTGACTTCTCGGTGCCCGAGGACATGCCGCTCGGTGACCACACGCTGCTGCTCACCGCGGGTGGCACCACGTTGAGCCTCGGCATCGAGGTCGACGACCGACGCATCGCCGGCGCCGACCGGTTCGCGACGGCCGCGAGCCTGTCGCAGGCCGATGCGCCGGACGATGAGACCGACGACGTCGATCGGGTGCTGATCGCACCCAGCCATGACCCGGCCGGCGATGAGGCGAGCCCGGATGCGTTGGGTGCCGCGGCACTGTCGGGCCAGGTTGATGGGCCGGTGCTGCTGGTCGACAGCCGCAACGGCACGCTCGACGACGCCACCAGCGACGAGCTCGTCCGGCTGGACCCCGACACCGTGACGGTGCTGGGCGGCGAGGCGGTCATCGACACTGACCTGTTCGCTGACGTCGACGACGCTGGCGACTGGACCGTTGACCGGATCGCCGGCGCCGACCGGTACGAGACCGCCGCGGACCTCGCCGGTGAGGTGGCTGCGGCCGACGACACGATGATCGTCGCCTCCGGGGAGAGCCTCGTGGATGCGCTGTCGGCGGGTGCGCTCGCGGCGGCCGGGCCGCATCCGATCGTGCTGGCCACCAGCGACGACCTGCCCGACGCTTCGGCCGAGGCGCTGGCTGACGCCGATGAGGCGATCCTGGTCGGCGGCGACGCCGTCCTCTCCGACCAGGTGAAGCAGCAGGTCGCCGACGCAGTGGGCAGTGACCCGCTGCGGCTGGCGGG
>PUKL01000141.1 GCA_003552275.1 Mollicutes bacterium | reverse complement strand
GAGCTTGGCCGCGCTCACCATGTGCATCGCCTTGGTGATCTGGCTCGTCTTCTCGGTGGCGTTCATCCGCTTCTTGATATCGCGCATGGATTTCATTCAATCCGCCTCCTTTCAGGAGAATTTCTTCTTGAAACCTTCGATGACCTTGTCCATGTCTTCTTTATCGGGCAGTTTCTTGGTCTTGCGGATGTGTTCGAGACATTCCTTGCCCGTATCGTCCTTTTCGAAATGGGCGTGCAGTTCATGCTCGAAACGTTTGATGTCGGCGATCTTCACATCGTCGAGATAGCCGTTGATGAGTGCGTAGATGCTCAAGACCTGTTTTTCCACGGGCATTACATCATGTAGACCCTGTTTCAGGATTTCCACCGTGCGTTTTCCGCGTTCAAGCTTCTTCCGGGTCGCTTCATCGAGGTCGCTCCCGAACTGGGTGAAGGCTTCCAGTTCACGATAGCTCGCAAGGTCGAGACGGAGGGTCCCCGAAATCTTCTTGATGGCGCTGATCTGGGCGGCGCCGCCCACACGGGACACGGAGAGTCCGGCATTGATGGCGGGACGCACCCCCGTATAGAAGAGGTCGCTTTGCAAGAATATCTGTCCGTCGGTGATGCTGATGACATTCGTCGGGATGTAGGCGGAAATGTCTCCGGCCTGCGTCTCGACGATGGGCAGTGCCGTGATCGATCCCCCGCCCATGTCGTCATTGAGCTTCGCCGCTCTTTCCAAAAGGCGTGAATGCAGATAGAACACATCTCCCGGGAAAGCTTCCCGGCCGGGGGGGCGGCGCAAAAGGAGACTCAGTTCGCGGTAGGCGTTGGCGTGTTTCGTGAGGTCGTCATAGACGACGAGGACGCTTTTCCCCTCGAACATGAACTTCTCGCCGATGGAAACACCCGCATAGGGGGCAAGATAGAGGAGTGGTGCCGGTTCGCTCGCACTCGCACTCACGATGATGGTGTGTTCCATCGCGCCGTGGCGCTTGAGGGTCTCTTGCACTTGGGCGACGGTCGATTCTTTCTGTCCGACGGCCACATAGATGCAGATGACATCCCCGCCTTTTTGGTTGATGATGGTGTCGACGGCGATGGAGGTCTTACCCGTCTTGCGGTCGCCGATGATGAGCTCCCTTTGGCCGCGTCCGATCGGCACGAGCGCATCCAGGACTTTGATCCCGGTCTGCAGAGGTTCATCGACGCTTTTTCTCTCCATGACACCGACAGCTTTCTGTTCGAGGGGACGGTGTTCATCCATGTCGATCTTGCCGAGCCCGTCGATCGGGAAGCCGAGGGGATTGACGGTGCGCCCGAGGAGCTCTTCACCCACGGGGACTTCCAAGATGCGACCCGTCGTCTTGACGGTGTCGCCCTCTTTGATCGACGTGGTCTCATCGAGGATGATCGCCCCGACATGTCGCCTCTCGAGATTCAGCACCATACCGTAGACATCGTTCGGGAATTCCAAAAGTTCACCGCTCATGGCTTCATCGAGTCCATGGACCAAAGCGATGCCGTCGCCGACGCTGATGACGGTGCCGACGTTCTCCGTCTTGATTCTCTTTTCGTATTTCTCGATTTGTTGTTTGATGAGGGCGGAAAGTTCCGCGGGGTCGATTCTGCTCATGCAATCACCTGCCTATTTTGTCAAGCGGCTCTTCAAGCGGTCGAGGGTACGGTTGATCGTGTCGTCCACGACCTTGCCGTCGAACTCGAAACGGAGACCGCCGACAATCGTCTCATCCACGATGTTCTCGACGGTGACCTTCCGGTTGTAGCGTTGTCGGTATTCTTTTTTGATGGCCTCGAGGCGTTCCGGCGACAGTTTGTTGCGACTGTGGACCTTCAGCTCGAGTAGGTCGTGCATGCGGGCCTTGAGTTTCCGATAGTCCTCGAGGATCACGGGAAGCGCAGAAATGCGGTTGTTGTCGATGAGGACACACAAGAAGTCGAGAAGGACCTCCGGAAAAGAAAGCGTGCGGATGATGTCCTTTTTTTCCTCTTTGGCGACACCCGGATGCAAGAAAAAATCCAGGGTTTTGTCATCCAGACTCTTTACGACGCTCGCCAATCCGGTCTCGATGTCGTCGATGGCCCCCTTTTCGGCGGCCAACTCGAACAAAGCGGTCGCGTACGGATCGCTCATTGTTTACGCACCTCTTCGATGGCTTCGTCGAGATAGCGTTCGTAGGTCTCTTCATCAATCTCGTCATGGAGGACTCTCTTGGAGAGGGCGGTGGCGACACCGATGATCTCGTTTCGCAGTTTCGTGCGGGCGATACGGATCTCTTTCTCGAGGTCTCGTTCGGCATTCTTCCTGATGTGCTGCGCGTCTTTTTTCGCCTCGGCGATGATGTCTCTTTTCATGTCTTCGCTCTTCGTCTTGGCCTCGTCAATCAGGGATTGGGCTTCCTTGCGAGCTTCCTTCAGCTCGTATTCGGCGTCTTTCTTCAGGGATTTCGCTTCCTCGTTCTGCTCCGCCGCTTCGGTCATCTCTTTGTCCACGGCTTCTCGGCGTTTGTCGAGGAAGGCGGTCACTTTGTCCCAGAAGAAAAACTTGACGACGATGATAAGAAGAGCCGTCGCACCGATCTGGATGAGCATCTCCACGGGGTCCACCCCGAGGGCGATGTCGACCAGTCGTTCAATGCCTCGGATTATTGCGTCCATGGTGGTGCCTCCAATCGTGGTTCTATTGTCCGATGAGTACAAAAGCGATGATCAGTGCATAGAGACCGGTGGTCTCGGCCATCGCTTGGCCGACGAGCATCGTCACGGTGATCTTTCCGCTCGCTTCGGGTTGTCTGCCCACGGCCTCGACCGCTTTACCGGCGGCGAAACCCTGTCCGATCGCGGCCCCGATACCGGTCAGCATGGCGATGCCGGCTCCAAAAGCGGCCAGACCGGAAACAAAGTCCTCGTTGTAGATTGATTCGGCAAGAATGGTCAACAATGTGTACATGGTATTTCCTCCTTATTATGGGTCGTTCTATATATGTGACATGATCCGGGTCCTTGAATCATTCCTCGGCCGTGTCCTCGACGGCATCCACAGCCATGGCCAGAAACACCGTCAACAACATGAAATAGACGAAAGCCTGGATGATGCCGAAGCCGATGTTGAAGACGGGATGTACCAACCCCGCAAAAGCGAAAAGACTTGGGATACGCCCCAATGCATTGAAGACGATGGTGGCGATGACACTGCCCGAGAGGATGTTGCCGAAGAGACGGAGCCCCATGGCGAAAGGCACGCTTATCTCGCTTATGACATTCACCGGGAAGAGGACGGGGGAAGGGCTCGCAAGATCCTTGATGCGTCGCCAGGGCCGGCGAACGATGAGCGCCGAAATCTGGATCGTCGAGAAGGCGATGACGCTGAAGGCGATAGCCACGTTGATGTTGGCCAAAGGTGTTTCCAGGCCGATGAGGCTCGCCGTGTTCGCCACAAGCAAAAACATGAAAATCGTGATGAGGATCGGTGCGAAACTGCGCCACCATTTCCCGTGGAACTGACGGATGAACTTGTTCAGACCGTCGACGATGAGGACGACGAAGAAACTCACACCCCGGACGGGTTTGGTGGGATCCTTTTTCGCGACGATGCCTCCCAAGACGACGGCCAGGACCATCAAGACGAGGGTCAGGGCGACGGAGGCTTTGATGCTCGGGGAAAGATTCTCATAGAACTCGATCAT
>PUKL01000070.1 GCA_003552275.1 Mollicutes bacterium | reverse complement strand
TTCACCTTTCGACAAACGCGTTGTCGACCGAATCGCCACGGCGGTGAAAGAATGTGCCGCCAAACATTCTTGATCCATCATAACGCCAAAACAAAGCACCTTCCGCGGAAGGTGCTTTGTTTTCATCGTGTCGTATAGATTGATCAAGGAAAGACGAGTTCGCCCACGATTTCGGTCTCCAGCTCATCTTCAACGGTAACGGTAATGCCTCTGGGGGTGATATGGTAGACCAGACCGTCCCGCTCCAGATAGCGATAGCTGAAGGGTTTTCTGGCATGTAGAACACCGCGCATGTCCAGGGCCTCGGGGGAATGGAGCCGACCCTCTTCATCCAATGGGATGAACAAGACGCTCGGATAACGGGAATCCTGAGTGGAAGGGGTTGTAAAGGCATATAGCGGTAGAATGACTCGGGATGAGGAATCTATATATGTCTCTCTGTCGACCGGAAAGCGATCGATGATGTTGAATTTGTAATCGGCGACCGACAATTTCATCGTGTGTGTAGTGGCGACGAGGTTCCGCTGTTCTTCGAAATGATGGACTTGGAGAGTGAACGACTCTTTGTCCACCCTTTCCATCGTGATGAAGAGGGGGCTTCCTGTACGAGGAATCATCATTTCCTTCAACAAGACGCCTTCGTGCACCGACAACAAGTCGATACTGTTGGTGGTGATCGCATAGAGACGCGTCTCATTGACACCGTCAGTTTCACACGACAAATAGGCAATTCCGTCATGATAGAAGAGATTGTCCACACGGATGTCTCGGGGGAGTTCGTGCTCGATCGTGGCATGAGTGAGATTCTTCTCGAACTTGAAGAGCCTGTGGGTGTCTTCTTTCCTCGTCAGAAGCAAAACGCTCTCATTCGACATCTGTAATCCTTCGGGAAAGGCAAGGGCTCCGGGGAGACTCAACGTCACCCGATGGCGGACGGTCCCATCGGCCTCGACACGGAATTTCGTCAGACTGGTATCGATGGACTCCACGGGGTCCGAGAGTCGCATTCCGTCGGTGATCTTACGGAAACGGTAATGGTCCGCGGCGATATAGAAGGCGTTGTCCGTGATTCTCACTTCACTTTGATAGTCCATGAGGAGGGTGCGGAAGTCGTGTGTTTCCCGCTCCAAATCGATGGCATGGAAGGAAGTGAAGCTGTTCGGTTCGACTCTCTCTATGTAATGCATGGCATCATAAGACTGTCTGTAGGGGGTGTCGTCATTCCGGGAGATCCAAGGCAGGTAATCTTCAGGACGAAACTTATCGTATCCGAAGGGAAGGTATTGCTTTGTGACGAGGGAGAGTGTTCCGTTCTCAAAGGCGGCATCGGTCACTTTCCCCCCCATCAGATATGTATCTTTCAGAGAGAACCCGTCATCGATATCGAAAACCCGGACCACTGTGATGACTTCTTCTTCACAATAGGCTTCATTCGCGGCGCCGAGAGAGATGTCTTCAGTGACGGAACCCATCACGACAAGCCTGTTGTCGTCGACGAAGATGCCGTGCAAGTGATAGACGCCATCCATGTTCATCTCTTCGTAATCAAGATATCCCAAATGTTCAAGTTCACTTCCGTCAACCGCGATGATTTCGACGCCGCGGTTGGCGATAGTGAAGATATGATCGTCATCATGGGCGACTGTGTCAATGCCTTTGTGGAGGGTCGGTTCTTGCATCCGCAACACGCGCATGACGCCGGCGTCGGTCGCCTCGCTGTCAGCTTCGAGGATGTGGAAGTCGTAGAAGCGTTCATCGAAATCGTTGTGCACTTTCATGATGTCTTCTTCGTTCGAGATGCTGGCCAGATGGTGTTCGAAAAGTATGGGATTCCATGTGGCGGCCATGAAAACGGCGGCAACCACGACAAAGGGCACCATGATGACCACAATGCGTTTTCGTAAAAACAAGCGGGCATAACGGAACGGAATCCTTTCCAGATTACGTACAACCCGTTGTTTGATGTCCAGCTTCTTGTTCAGCAGGAGCTCTTGGAACAATTGCTTCACATGAAACATGAAAAAGAGGACGGCGACAAGTATGACACTCAACAGGAGGGCGTTGTTGAAAACGAACTCGGCCAACCGGATCAATGTCTGCATCATGGGATCCCCCTACAATTCCAGCGTCTTCTTGAATGTCTTGTAGTAGCGCCGGTTCACTTCAACCTGGTCTCCGTTTCGCATATGGAGTATCAGCTTGGAGTTGAACGCTGGCTTGATGTAGTCAATCTTGTTGATGTTCACGATCGCGTATTTGCTCACGCGGATGAAATGCTTGTTTTGTAGCATTTCTTCAAGTTCATAGAGTTTCATGCGGACACGGAAGCGTCCGTCACGGACAACCGCGAAAACTTCTTCCTCTTCAACGACGAAGTAGTGGATCCGCCGGGATTCTATCCGTTTCATGCCCCGGGGACTGTGTCCTACGATATAGACGTCCTCGCCCTGAGCGATGAGGTTCAGTATACGGTTGACCCGTAGTGCGTCTTCCTCGTCAAAGACGATGTTGATTTTGTCGTCTTCAACATATTCTTTGTCCGTCGTCACGACGAACTCGTATTTCTTACTATCGATGATTTTCAGTTTGTTTCTCAAGCGCGTCCGGGATTCTTTGGGAGCTTTCAGCTTGAACATGATAAACCTCCATGGACGTCATATTCAGGATAGCACATTGAACCTGCTCAGCACATTGAAGAGGACAATCTACATCTATTCTATCGCAAATTGCATCCGGTAAAAAGGCTGCCGCTTTCATATGCCTTCAAGTGATGATAAACCTTGGCGACAGGTAACCCCATGATGGCGTAGTAATCGCCTTCGATACGTTCGATGTGTCGCGATGCTTGTCCTTGTACGGCGTAAGCTCCGGCTTTGCCGAACGGCTCTCCCGTAGTGATATAAGCCTCAATCTCTTCTTGGGCGAGTTCGTGGAAGAAGACCCGGGCGTCTCCATGGAAAGACACCTCTTCTCCCTGCTTGGTCAATACACACCCGGTCACGACCCGGTGTTCTTTTCCACTCAGAAGATTGAGCATTCTTCTTGCGTCGGCAGCGTTCTCCGGCTTGCCGAGATGTTCTCCGTCCACAGATACGACGGTGTCACAGGCGAGCACGAGTCGATCCGGATGACGCTGCCCGACGTCTTTCGCTTTCATGCGAGCGAGAGCGATCGCGGCCTCCTCGGGAGTCTTTTGATTATCGATTCTCTCTTGGACTCCGGGAGCTACGACTTCGAATTCACGTCCGACCAAAGGCAACAGGGCTTTTCTTCTCGGTGACCGGCTGGCGAGTATGTAGGACTTCATGTCTGCACTCCTCCATGAGAAAGTCGTCTATCATTATACCATGATATACCGTCCGGCATCAGTGACATATGATGGATAATTACATTTACCATATGCTATAATGTGAGCCGACGGGTGATGCTCTATGGATAGCAACCTTTCGTCGCTATTGCGACAATCCGACCTTTTCGATACAAAAGAGCGCATCGTGGTCGGTTTGAGTGGTGGGGTGGATTCCATGGTCCTCTTCCATCTCCTGTGTGAACTCGACTTGGAGATCGTCGCCGCCCATGTCAACTACAACCGCCGTGCGACCGCAAAGCGGGAAGCGCAAGAACTGAAGAATATCGCATCGCAATTCGATGTGCCTTTCGAATGCCTCGATGTCAGAGAAACCATCGAGGGCAATTTCCAGGAAGAGGCCCGCAAAATCCGTTTTTCCTTCTTCGCGGAGGTCGCAAAGAGACACGGAGCGAACAAGGTCGTGCTCGGACACCATCTGAACGACCAGATCGAGACCTTTCTCATGCGTCTGGTCAAAGGTGCCTCTTTCGACACATTGAAAGGCATGGCCCCTGTCGAGTCTTTCAACGACATCATGTTGGTGCGTCCTTTTCTCGATGTCGAGAAAGAGACAATCGAAAACTATGCCCGCGAGAACGACATTCCCCATTTCCATGATGTCTCGAACGATGAGTCCTCCTACACGCGCAATCGCTTCCGAAACCGGATCATCCCCATGTTCGAAAAAGAGAATCCCAATTTCAACGCAGCCATGCAACGCCTGTTTGGGGATCTGCAGTCGGTAAGCGACCTGCTCGAGGAGCATGTGGAGAGGCTACTCGCAGAACACAAAGGCCCGCTCCCCGTTGAAGCCTTTCTCTCCTGGCCGCCCCTATATCAAAGAACCGCTTTGAAAAAACTCCTTGCGAACATCTCCAAGGACTTGCATCTGACACAAGGGATGCACGAGGAAATCGTGCACCAACTGAGAAGCGGCAAAAATTTCCGCCTCCCGTTGCGTGAAGATGTGTTCCTCCACAGGGAGTACGACGGTTTTTTCATCGCGGAATCCCAAGATAAGCCCCCGTTCATCATCACGATAACGGGAGAGGGAACCTATCCTGTCGATGGTCACCGCCATTTCCGGGTAACAGGCCGAAAAAATGCCCATATCCCTTCAAAATGCTTTGAGTTATGGTATAATGGTGGCGTATTTCCGCTGTATGTGCGAACCCGCCGAGAAGGCGACAGAATCGAGTTGCCCTATGGCCGGAAGAAAATCAAGGATCTCTTCATCGATCTCAAGATCCCCCCGCACAAACGTGACGACATCCTTCTATTGACCGATGACGAGAAGGTCCTCTGGATTCCCGATCTGGATATCGAATGTCATCAAGAGAAGACCGGGAACCTACTCTACATCGAGGATGTCCCCACAGCGAATCCAAGTGACTCCGACAAACCTTAAATCCGCTTGTCTTCGGCCTTTCAAAGGTGAAGCACCTTGTGAGGCCGTTTCTTGAACAGGACGGACAACACATCCCCACTCTGGACAGCAGCACATCACTAACAAGGAGGAACGAACATGGCCCAAAAAAAACCGACACCTCCCGACAGACGGACAAACAGAATCGGCAATCTCGTCGTCATGATGCTGATACTGCTTTTCGTTTTTTCGGCGATCTGGCTTTTCACCTCTGATGACGATGAAGTGAAAACCTTCACCTACACCGAGTTCCTGAGCGAACTCATTGACCATGAAAATGTCGAGACCATATACTCCACACCGATATCCGGCGATATCAATGTGGGGTCTTATGAAGTACGGGGAGAATTGAAGACCGGTGAACGCTACGAACTCGAAGTGCCTACGCAAAACGCCCTGCAGAAGATCATCGAACACGCCGAGGCGCAAAACATCACCTACGCCCATGAAAGAGGGGCCACCTACAACTTCTGGAACATCCTCTTCATCCTGTTGCCGATTGCACTGATCATTCTCTTCATCGGTTTCTTCATGCGCAGTAGCGGTGGTCAAAACCGCGCCTTCGATTTCGGCAAGAGCAAAGCCAAACTTCATCGGGGCAAGACGACGACGTTCAACCAGGTCGCGGGCGTCGATGAAGAAAAACAGGAACTCGAAGAAATCATCGACTTCTTGAAAGACCCCAAAAAATACATGCGCCTCGGAGCCAGAATTCCCAAGGGCATCCTGCTTGTCGGCCCCCCGGGTACGGGCAAGACCCTGCTGGCCCGTGCCGTGGCCGGTGAGGCCGATGTCCCGTTCTTCTCCATCAGCGGTTCCGATTTCGTCGAGATGTTCGTCGGTGTCGGTGCGAGCCGGGTCCGTGACATGTTCAAAGCGGCCAAACAGAACTCACCCTGCATCGTGTTCATCGATGAGTTGGACGCCGTCGGCAGACAACGAGGTGCCGGCCTCGGCGGCGGCCATGATGAACGGGAACAAACCCTGAACCAACTACTCGTCGAAATGGACGGTTTCGGCATCAACTCCGGCATCATCGTCATGGCGGCGACCAACCGCCCCGACATCCTCGACCAGGCTCTCCTTCGCCCCGGTCGTTTCGACCGACAGATCACCATCAACCGCCCCGATGTGAAAGGACGTCAGGAAATTCTCCGCGTCCATGCCCGCAATAAGCGGATAGACCCGAAAGTCACTTTCGAAGAGATCGCCCGGAGGACACCGGGCTTCACCGGTGCGGACCTGGAGAACCTCCTCAACGAAGCGGCCCTTCTGGCCGCAAGGGAGAACAAGCCCACCATCCGCATCTACCACATCGACGAAGCGGTCGACAGGGTCATGATGGGGCCGGCGAAGAAGTCCCGGGTCGTCACCAAACGGGAAAGACTCTTCATCGCGCATCATGAAGCCGGACATGCCGTGCTGGGATTGAAACTGGATAATGCGAACATCGTCCACAAGGTCACCATCATCCCTCGTGGTCAATCCGGCGGCTACAATCTCATGCTTCCGGAAGAAGAGGAATCCTACCTCATGACAAGAAAGAGTCTCATCGACCAAGTCACGGGACTCCTGGGCGGGCGGGTCGCTGAAGAACTCATATTCGACGAAGTGTCGACAGGGGCTCACAACGATTTCCAACGGGCGACAGAGATCGCCCGGGCGATGGTCACCGAATACGGTATGAGCTCACTCGGACCGATCCAATATGAAAAACGGGGAGGGAACGTCTTCCTGGGACGCGATTATGTCGCCGACAAGTCGTTCTCGGACACTGTGGCATTGGAGATTGACAACGAGGTCCGCAAGATCATCAATGAATGTTATGAGAAGGCCAAGAAAACCCTGCAAGAGAATATCGATCTCTTGAAGCGTATCGCGGAGTTTCTCCTCGAAGTCGAAACTTTGACCCGTGAAGACATCTTGGAGATTCAAGAGACCAACACCCTCGCTTGGTGGGAACGTAAAAAGCAAAAAGACGCCGAACGTGAGGCCGAGGCCAAAAAGGCCGGCGAAGAAGAAGCCGCTGATGAAGAATCGCAAACCGCAAAAGACAAGGACAAGTCCTCACGTACGGACACCAAACGCACCCAGAGCGATTCCTGATGCTTCAGGAGGTAAACCATGCGACTTGACAAGTATCTCAAAGTCTCCCGCCTCATCAAAAGACGTTCCGTCGCTAAGGAAGTCAGCGACGCCGGCAACATCGATGTGAACGGCCGCAAAGCGAAATCGAGCACCAAACTCGCTGTCGGCGACATCTTGGACATCCGTCACGGCGAGAAGACCTTGCGTGTCAAGGTCCTCTCTTTGGAAACGTCCGTGAAAAAGAACGACGCTCCGAACATGTATGAAATCATCAACCAAAGTTGATGTTATTTTTAAAAAAACAGAAAGGATCATTCATCATGCGAAAACTTCTTGCCATCATCTCCGTTTTCACACTCGCTCTCACTCTTTCAGCCTGCCGCGACGAACCCTTGGAGAACACCGTCTATGTCACGGCTTATCCGATTTACTATCTTGTCGAGGAAATCGGCAAGGACATCGTGAACACGAAGTATGTGCCCGGCTCCCAAGTACACGCGGAGCATCACGACTGGAGCGCAAACGAGATCATCGACATGCAGGATGCCGACCTTTTGTTCTATGTCGGGGCCGGTCTCGACCCCTATATCGACAGAAACCTCGATTCCGTCTTCAAAGACCAGCATGTCGAACTGGTCCGTTTCGAAGACTATATCGATATCATCAAAGTCAAACTCATCCACGACCATGACCATAACGATCATGACCACAACGATCATGACCACAATGATCATAATCATAACAACCATGACCATGATGATGACGATGCCACCCTCATGCCGGATCCGCATTTCTGGCTCGACGTCGGGCGTATGATCGAAGCCGCCGAAATCGTCCGCGACAAACTCATCGAAACCTATCCGGAAGAAGAAGCCCGCATCCTGAACAACTACTTCACTGTAGAAATCCTTCTCGAAGGACTCCATGAGGCCTACCAGGAAGAACTCGCCGGCGAAGAGAAACCCCTCATCACCAACGTGAAACTCTTCACCTACATGGAAAAGGCCTACGGCATCGACATCCGTCCCTTCACCCTGCACGCCCATGCTCATGAGAACGAGCCGATACCGGGCGATTTCGACCATTTCATCGACCTTGCCAACGATTATGACATCCGCTATATCCTTTTCGAGAAGAATGCCAAATCCCCCGCGGGAGACGCGCTGCTCAGTGAACTCCAAGCCCACAATCCCGATACCGCCAAGCTCCATCTCCATCCCGTCGGTTTCCTCACCGACGAAGAGCTGCGCGTGAACAAGAACTATATCACTGTCATGTACGAGAATCTAGAAGCGTTGAAAACAGCCCTTGAATAGGAGGGACAGCATGGAAGAACTCCCCGAACAAGAACGTGTCCGTAGAGAAAAAATGGAAGAACTCGAAAAAGACTCCATCGACCCGTTCGGCCATAGATTTGACAGGAACGCATCCACCGGACAACTCCGAGACACCTATGGTGAACACACCAAGGAAGAACTCGAAGATGAAGACATCCCCGCTTTCCGGATCGCCGGCCGCATCATGACCAAACGCGGCAAGGGGAAAGCGGGTTTCGCCCATATCATGGACGAGACCGGACAAATCCAGATCTATGTCCGCAAAGACGACCTCTCCGAAGAAGAATTCGCCCTTTTCCTGCAGGCGGACCTAGGGGACATCGTCGGTGTCGAAGGCAACATCATGCGGACGCGGATGGGAGAGCTGACGCTCCGTGTTTCCGCATATACCCACCTCGTCAAAGCCTTGCGACCCCTTCCCGAGAAATGGCACGGCTTGAAGGATGTCGAAGAACGCTACCGCCGCCGTTACCTCGACCTCTTGACGAATGAAGAGACCAGAGAAACCTTCCTCGTCCGCTCAAAGACCATCGGGGCCATCCGGGAATTCATGAAGGACAAAGGCTATATGGAAGTCGAGACACCGATTCTCCATCCCGTCATCGGCGGGGCCGCCGCCAGACCCTTCAAGACCTATCACAACACCTTGGAGATGCCCTTCTATCTGCGCATCGCTCCGGAACTCTACTTGAAAAGGCTGCTCGTCGGCGGATTCGAAAAGGTCTATGAAATCGGTCGCACATTCCGCAATGAAGGCATCAGCACCCAACACAACCCCGAATTCACGATGATGGAACTCTATGAGGCCTACGGCGACATGGAGACCATGATGGACCTCACCGAAGACATGTTCCGCACGGTGGCCAAGAAGGTTCTCGGAAAGACCACCGTCGAAATCGATGATGAAACCGTCATCGATCTATCGAAGGGTTTCGCGCGCGCTCATATGGCCGATTTGGTGAAAGACAAGCTCGGCATCGATTTCCGCCGCGAAGATCTCACATACGAAGAAGCCCGCACGTTCGCCGAAGAGAAGGACCTCGAAGTCCCCGGCCATTTCCGGGGGACGGGCCATATCTTGAATCTGCTCTATGAGCATTTTGTCGAAGACGAAATCGTCCAACCGACATTCGTCTATGGCCATCCCGTCGAAATCAGCCCTTTGGCCCGAAAAAGCAAATGTGATCCGCGCTTCACCGACAGATTCGAGATCATCATCAACAGAAGGGAATACGGAAACGCCTTCACCGAATTGAACAACCCCATCGACCAAAAAGAGCGTTTCGAGGCCCAACTCGAAGAGAGGAACCTCGGCAACGTGGAAGCCAACGAGATGGACACCGATTATATCGAGGCGTTGGAACACGGGATGCCCCCCGCGGGTGGCCTCGGTGTCGGTATCGACAGGCTGGTGATGTTGCTGGCGAAGTCGAAATCGATCCGCGATGTCATCCTCTTCCCCCACATGCGACAACGACCATGACAATACAAAAACGCTCCGTGGAGACCTTCAGGTCCCCGCGGAGCGTTTTTTCACCATATACCCTTTTACAAATCCCTGCCGACGACGAATGTTTCACCTTCAGTGAGTTCGACATCGAGATTGTGCGCAATCTCAACGAAGATGTCGATGGTGCCTACATATTCGGAATCAAGCTCGTTCGTCACTTCGTCGACGGCCTTTTTCAAACGATCCCCGGCGAGCTCGAAACGGGTGTCGCCTTCGGCGATCATCGTCTCGATGCGCGTCTCGACATCGTCCAACCGGGAAAAATCGAGTTCCTCTTCCCGCTCTTCCAGGTCGGAACGGAGATCGTGTATGGAAAGCAGATAGCCCAAGAGAGGTGAGAACCGTATGAAGCGTTCATGGTTGCCGCCGAAGAACTTGTCGCGATAGAGGCGGATGATGCCGATTTGACCGTGAAGATAGCTGAAACCGAGTTGGAATATGGTCTCGAGGTCCTCGTCGACGGATCCGTCTTCCACACTCATCGCATAGATCTTGTCCAAGACGGCATACACGGGTTCGATCCTTCTGTAGAGGCTCGTCTTATCGCTCTTCAGTTGTTCGATGAAGGCGATATTGTCCATCTTCCAACTCGCATAATCCTTCAACACCATGTCGAATTGACTCATCGGTCATGCACCTCAAGCCTTCCGCATGGAACCGAAGAGACGGATCTTCTCTTTGACGACTTGTCGGATGGCTTCGGTCCCGGGCTTCAAGACCTTTCTCGGGTCGAACCCCTTGCCCTCGAGGTCACGACCTTCTTCGACATATTTCCTGACGGCGGCCGTGAAAGCGATTTGACACTCGGTGTTGACATTGATTTTGGAAACACCGTAAGAGATGGACTCCCTGACCATGCCATCGGGAATGCCGGTCCCGCCGTGGAGCACGAGCGGAATCCTGTCGGTTGTCTCTCCGATTTCTTTGAGCCTCTCCATGTCGAGTCCCTGCCAGTCCGACGGATATTTTCCGTGGATGTTGCCGATGCCGGCCGCGAGCATACTGATGCCCAAGGATGCGATATACCGACACTCTTCGGGGTCGGCGAGTTCGCCGGTGCCGCTGACGCCGTCTTCTTCACCGCCGATGCTGCCGACTTCCGCCTCGACACTGACACCTTTTTCTTTGGCGCGTGCCACGACCGCTTTCGTCTTTTCGACATTTTCTTCGATGGGGTAATGTGAACCATCGAACATGACGCTCGAGAAGCCGACGTCGATGCATTCCATGGCAGCTTCGTAGGAGCCGTGATCGAGATGCAAGGCGACGGGGACGGTGATCCCCAAAAATTCCTTCATGGCTTTCACCATGGCATGGACGGTCTTGAAACCTCCCATGTAGCGTCCGGCGCCTTCACTGACACCGAGGATGACCGGCGATGCCATTTCTTCGGCGGCCGTGAGGACGGCCTTCGTCCATTCGAGGTTGTTGATGTTGAATTGTCCGACTGCATAACCTTCTTCACGAGCCTTTTTCAACATGTCTTCCGCTGATACCAACATAATCGGTTCCTCCAAGTTCGCAAATTTGCCATGCCCATTATATACCAGATGACATCATAGGGCAATTGAAAATCCGCATCCATTGAAAAGACCGCTTCCACAATCGGGTGGAAGCGGCCTGTTTACCATCAGTATGATCAGTTGCCAGAAATCTGCATGCCGTCGATTCTCAGGGTGGGACTGCCGATATAGGAAAAGTTGAAACGGAGATCGTCGAAGACTTCGGCGACATTCTTGAGCATGTCGAGATAGTTCCCGCTCACGGTGATGAGAGCCACGGGACGGACGATTTTTCCGTTTTCGACAAGGTAGCCGGAAGCTTGCAAACTGAAATCACCACTCACGAAATTGGTCCCCGAATGCAGACCTTGCAAATCCGTGATGTAGAGCCCTTTGTCCAGCTTTTCGATTGCGGTATCGGCGCGCGCTTTCCCGGGAGCGATATAGAGGTTTGTCGGCTGGATGGTATCGCCGAAACTGTTCGCTGTCGATTTCGTGTCATCCTTTTTCGCGGTCTTGAGGTCGTAGAGGTAGGTCTTCAGCACCCCGCCATCGACAATCGTCTTCTTCGCGGTGGCGACCCCTTCGTCATCGAACGTGGCACTCTTCGTGCTCTTTTCCCGGAAAGGGTCGTCGATGATCGTGATGTTCTCGCCGCCGACATCTTTGCCGATGGCACCGTGGAGCTTCGACAGTCCTTTCTGGACATGTTCGGCGTTGAACATGTTCACATAGGCCTGCAAGAGATTCGCACTCGCCCGGTTTTCAAGCAGGATGTCGTATTTCCCCGAAGCGACGGCCCGGGCGCCGAGAAGACTGACACCGCGACGCACGGCTTTGTCGGCTAGGGCTTCGAGGTCGAAATCTCCGGTATCGTCACTTTGGATGTATTCGAAAGCCGAGCGCGTGTCATCACCCTCACGCACGACCACCTGGGCGACAATGATACCGCTGTGTACCGTACGTTCTAGGTCGAGGCCTTTGGAGTTCTTGAGGATGACTGTCCGTTTCGCTTCACCGTAGGACGCTTCGGAAATGGAAACCCGCTCGTCTTTCTCACGGACAAGTCTTTCCAATTTGAAGGTCAGATCCTTTTTGTCTTCCACCGACACTTGTGCGAGCTTCGCTTCACCCAGACCTTCAATCTCGGGATACTTGTCATCACCTTCATAGATGAAGACTTCGTCCTCGCTCTCGACGACCTTGGCGCTGTCGATGATCGCATCGACCCATTCGTCCGTGTCCTGCATGGAAAGGCTCTCTGTGGTCATTTTCCCCATCTTGCCCTCATAGATGCCTTTGATCGTCAAACGGGCCGTGTCGGCGATTTTATGCTTGTCCAGCTCACCTTTGAACACATCGAATTCGATTTCTTCCAGTTTTTCCACGTGGACCTGGATGGCTTCAATCCCTTTTTCTTTCGCTTTCTTGAATAACGGTTGAAAATCCATTCTTCATTTCCCCTTTCTTCCACCGACGGTCATATGCGAGACGCGGATGGTCGGTTGACCGACATCCGCCGGTACGGCGCCCGAAAGCGAGCCGCACATACCTTGGGCGCGAAGCAGGTTGTCGCCGACCATGTCGATCCTCTTGAGTGCGTCTTTTCCGGTGCCGACAAGTGTGGCTCCCTTCACGGCCTCGGCAATTTTTCCGTCGCGGATCATATAGCCTTCCATCACGGCGAAGTTGAAATCGCCGGTCGAAGGATTGACGCTGCCGCCGCCCATCTTCTTGGCATAAAGACCATGTTCCGTGGCGGCGATGATTTCTTCGAAAGTCGACTCCCCGTTGTCGATGTAGGTGTTGCTCATGCGGGAGGTCGGAGCGAAACGGTAGGATTGGCGTCTGGATGAAGACGTGGACTCCTCGTTCATCCGTTTCCCGTTCAGATAGTCGACCATGTAACTGTTCAAGACGCCGTCCTTGATTAAGACACGTCTCTTTTGGGGTCTGCCCTCGTCGTCGAAGTTGGCGCTTCCCCAAGCATTCTCGATGGTACCGTCATCAATGGCGGTGACCAGCTCACTGCCGATCTTCTCACCTTTCTTGCCGGAGAAGACACTGGCGTTTTTGGCGACCGATGTCGCTTCCAGGCTATGACCGCATGCCTCATGGAAGATGACGCCGCCGAAACCGTTGTCGATGACGACGGGCATCGTGTCGCTCGGGCACTCGTCGGCATGCAACATCGTCACGGCGATGCGGGCGGCCTCTTGGGCGACCTCTTCGACATCGATCTCGTCATAGAATTCGAAACCGCAGGCTTTACCCGGTCCGTTGGAGCCGCTTTGCATGTCCTTGTCGTCTCTGGCGACGGCGTTGACGCCGAACCGGGTCCGTCCCCGTTCTTCCGTCACATAGATGTCCTCACTCGAAGCGATCCAGACTTCCTGCAAAGTGTCCATGTAGTTGATGTTGACTTGGCTGATGTCCTCGCTGTAGTCGCGGGCGGCCTTGTTGGCGCGCTTCATGAGACCGACTTTCTCTTGGATGTCGATCCGGTCGAACGGCTTTTCAATTTTGTGGCGTTTTCCCCGTTCGATTTCTCCAAGGGCGATCCGTTCGCGGACACGGTCTCCCTTGAACGATGACGACAAGTCCCTCGCAAGCGAGAGAAGACTCTTCTCGTCCGTGTTGTTGGTGTAGCCGTAGACGCTCCGGTGTCCTTCGGCCACACGGATGCCGACGCCGGAGATCCGTCTGGTGACGGCATTTTGGACAGTGTTCGACTGCATGGTGACGGTGGTCTGTTTGGTGCGCTCGACGAACACTTCCGCAAAGTCGGCGCGACTGTCCAACGCGGCGTTGATGATCCGTTCGAGCAATTCTTTTTCCAACATGGTTTCCCTCCTTGAGCTCGTAAGCGTTCACATTTCACACAAAGCCATTATAACACAACATGACTTTCCTGCTGAGGGTAATCACAAAAAAACCCGCCATGTGGGCGGGTTTCAAATCAATCCTTGTCGTATTCGTCCTCGTATTGGTCCATGATGTCGTGGTATTCGTCCTCGTCGAAATCCTCTTCGAATTCCTCTTCCTCGATGTTGTCCTCGAGGTGTTCGGGCTCTTCTTTCTCGATGATCTCGACTTCCTCCTCGGGAACGGCGGTCTCCTTCTCGGCGATCTCTTCGAGTTCTTCCTGTTTCACGATCTCTTCCTCGGCCGCGCGTTCCTCGGCTTCCGCCGCCTCCTCTTCAGCACGGAGTCTCTCTTCTTTCTCGAGTCTCTCTTGCTCCGCCTGCGCCATCTCTTCTTCACGTTGACGTTTTTCGAGCATCTCCTGGTGTCTCTTCTCCTTCTCGGCCTGCTCGGCGAGACGACGGTCGAGCTCTTCATTGTGCACTTCTTTGTATTCGTTGTAGTAGGAGCCGTCTTTGGACCAAAGATCGACTTTCTGACGAGCTTTCAGATCCCACGTGTTGGACCCCGTGTAGATGAACTTGGCGCTGCCGACGATTTGTGTGTAGAATTCGTTCAGTACATCGGTTTGGTCGGCGACGTTTTCATCTTTGGCTTTCAGGACATGGTCAAAAAGCTCATAGAAATCCATGGGCTCTTTGTGCTCGCGCAGTATCTCTTCAGCGATGGTGATATTGCTTTTTTCTTCACTTTGCATGAATGGTCCTCCTATTGATCCGCTTGATCATAGCGCAATTCGATTTCGGCATGATGGACAGGTTGGTCGGACTGTTTCAAGGTGTAGACGATATGGATCCGGTCATCGTCCATCGTGAGTTCATGGGTCTCCACATCGAAAGTCATGGTCCCCTCCAACAAACGGTAGTCGCCTTTGTGGAGTTTTCCTTTTTCGAATGTGAAGTCCAGGGCGTTCTCACCTTCCCGGCGATAGATGAGGGACGTCGCACCCATTCGGAGCGTATGCTTGTCTCCGTTTTCGTCGGTGAATTCCATACGATCGTCACGGATTGTCCCTTCGGTTTGAAAACGGTCGACGCGGTGTCCGCCCCGCAGCGTGAAATCAACTTGAATCCTGCCCAAACAACCACCTTCACTTTTGGTTTCTCATAATGCGCCTATGTATTATATACCATGTCCTATCTTCTTGCAAGTGCAAAGGCAGGGTGTCCCCCACGGTGAAGAAAACGGGTCAGAGATTTTCCTTCTTGTATCCGGCGGCAAGCTCGTCCAACGCGGCAAGGAGTTCTTTCGCCCGCTCCCATGTCCCGAGGTTGGCGCCCGCGGCCAGTTTATGTCCGCCGCCGTCGAATCGGTTCGCGACCTCGTTCACGGCGGGGCCTTTGCTGCGGAGACGGGCCCGCACCTCTTTCTCCTCGTATTCGGCGAGAAGGGTCCAGACGGGACAGTCTTCGAAGACACCCAGCTCGTTCACGAGGCTCGAGGCTTCTTCGAGGGTCACGCCGTACTCTGCGATGAGTTCGTGCGTGATTTCGATATAGGCGACGCCATTGGGGGTCTTTTTGTAGTTTTGCAGGACGTATCCTTTGAAACGGGTGAGTTCCTCGGATTGGACGTCCAGGTTCAAGAAGATGTCTTCCGTCTCCAACCCCAGGTCATAGAGGACGGCGACGGCACGGAAGGTGTCGCCGTCGACACCGGGG
The DNA here is from genome assembly GCA_003552275.1 of Mollicutes bacterium. Classification (GTDB taxonomy): domain Bacteria; phylum Bacillota_I; class Bacilli_A; order Izemoplasmatales; family Izemoplasmataceae; genus T1SED10-81. Next base: position 303 of record PUKL01000070.1, on the reverse strand, counting down.
TATTTGAATCTCCCCGTGTCGGTAAGGGTCCCGGTATAGAGAGCTTTCATGCCTTTTTGGGTGAGTTTGTACGTGTCTTCATACAAGCGGTAGAGATCGAGGATGATGAGTGTTGTCGCCGGTCTTTCGGTGTCGACATACTCGATGTCTCCGAAAGATTCGACGAGGATGTGGTGGTCGATCTTGATCAAGAACTTGCCTTTGTCATAGCGTTGATCGGCGATCCTGTCCGGATTGGCGGTGTCGACGGCGATGACCAGTGACCCCGCAAAAGCCGCATCCGGGACTTCGTCGGTCCGGCCG
>PUKL01000065.1 GCA_003552275.1 Mollicutes bacterium | reverse complement strand
GGGACGAAGCCCAACTCGATGACCATCTCGAAGGTCTCACGAAAGACCTCGACGACATGGTGCCGAAGAGTTTGGACAAGGACGAATAAAACGCTTACCCTCTTCATTCGGTTTAACTTTCGAAAGACATGCGCTATAATGATAGAATGAAACGATAAGTACCATATGAAAGGGAATGATCCGCACATGAAAAAGAGTATCGACGCCATCCGTTTCTTGGGCATGGACATGATCAACAAAGCCAATAGCGGTCATCCGGGCATCGTCCTTGGGGCCGCCCCGATCCTCTATCATCTTTTCCGCGACCACATGAAGGCCACACCGGAGGACCCCGATTGGTTCGACCGCGACCGTTTCGTCCTTTCGGCGGGCCACGGTTCGGCCCTGATCTATGCGTTGTTGCATTATGCCGGTTATGATGTCGGCATCGAAGACCTCAAGGCTTTCCGGCAACTGGGATCGAAAACCCCGGGGCATCCCGAGTACGGCTACACCGAAGGGATCGAAGCGACGACCGGACCCCTGGGCCAGGGCATCGCGAACGCCGTCGGCATGGCCATCGCCGAGGCGCACCTCGCCGAACGCTTCAACAAGGACGGCCTGAAGGTCGTCGATCATTTCACCTACGTCCTCATGGGTGACGGTGACTTCCAAGAGGGTGTCGCCCAAGAGAGCATGAGTCTGGCCGGGCATCTCCGCCTCGGCAAACTCGTCGTGCTCTTCGATTCGAACGACGTCCAGCTCGACGGTCCGACGGAAGATGCGACGAGCGACGACATCCGGATGAAGGTCGAGAGCATGAACTGGCATTATGAACATGTCGCCGACGCCAACGATCTCGAAGCTTTGCACAAGGCCATAGAAAGAGCCAAACAGGCCGACAAGCCCGGTTTCATCGAAGTGAAGAGCGTCATCGGTGAAGGTTCCACCGTGGCCGGCACGAGTGCGGCTCACGGCAAGCCGCTCGGTGAAGAGGAGACCGCCTCCATGCGTCAGGCCAAAGGCTTCACCTACGGCCCCTTCGAGACGCTCGACGAAGTGTATGAAGGGTTCGCGTCGACCTTCAAGAAAAGAGGGGACGCGGCCCGCGCCGACTGGCAAGAGACCCTCGCCGCCTACAAGGAAGCCGACCCCGAGACTCATGAAGAGTTCATGACGCTCATCGAAGGCAAAGTCACCCTCGATTTCGACGAGGTCCTTCCCCAAAAGAGCGTGGGTACGGCCGAAGCCACCAGGAATTCCATGGGTGAATGCCTCGAAGTTCTCGGCAACCACCTTCCCGCCCTCATCGGCGGTTCCGCCGACCTTTCGGGCAGCACCAAGGCCAAAGGCAACGACGGTGATTTCACCAAGACGAACCGCTTCGGCAGGAACATCAACTTCGGTGTCCGCGAACACGCCATGGGCGCCATCACGAACGGGCTCGTCCTCCATGGCATGAAAGCCTTCTGCGGTGGTTTCCTCATCTTCTCCGACTACATGAAGGCGTCCATGCGCCTTTCGGCCCTGTCGAGCATTCCCACCATCCACATCTTCACCCACGACAGTGTCGCCGTCGGCGAAGACGGCCCCACCCATGAACCAATCGAACAGCTCGCGGCTTTCCGGGCCACCCCGAACATGAATGTCATCCGACCCGCGAACGCCATCGAGACACGACACGCTTTGCGCTTCGCCGTGGAAAGCGAGAAGACGCCGACACTCATCGCCCTGACCAGGCAGAAGACGACCGCGCTCGCGGATGTCGCCTATGCCGATTTCCGTCGCGGCGCTTATGTCGTCCGCGACCACGACCAAGCCGAGGGAACCCTCCTCGCGTCCGGTTCCGAAGTCGAACTCGCCCTGGCGGCGGCCGACCGCCTCGAAGAAGAGGGTGTCAACGTCCGGGTCGTCTCCATGCCCTCGATGGAACTCTTCCTCGACCAACCGGATGAAGTGCAAAAGGCCATCCTGCCCAAAGATCATAAGATTCTCGCCGTCGAGATGGCGGCCTCGCTGCCATGGTATCGTTTCACCGGACATGTCATGGGTATCGACAGTTTCGGTGAAAGCGGCAAGGGTGAGGAAATCGTGCGTCACTTCGGTTTCACCCCCGAGACCGTGGCTCGCCGCTTCAAATCCATATGACAAGCCGAGGGGCGCTATCAAAGGCCCCTCGCTTTTTCGTCATGGCCATTTTTCCCAAGTCGCCTCCCCTTTTCCGCACAGGCCTTCTCCCCCTATAATCGGAATTGACAAGGAAAGAAGGAGGGAACGGATGCACTACATCAGGAAGGATGCGTCCGGTATCGCCGTGACGGACGGCAAGGCGACGAAACGGCTGGCTTGTTCTTTGCGGGCCTATCTCGACGGGCTTTTATTGCGGGAGCTGACGACTTTCGACGGTCGGATGGCGGCCTTGCGGAAACTGACGGGCATGAAGAGGAACCTTCCCATCTACATCGACGACACGGTCTGCCTCTATGCCACGAAGAGCCTCCGCGAGCCCGATGTCGTCTGTATCAACTATCATCGGGTGCTTTCGATCAGGGACAAGGGGGCCGAGGCGGAGGTCATCTTCAAAGACCTCACCATCCTCAAGACCGACACGCCGTATCAAAGACTCGTCCACCGGCACGCGAAGACCGCCTGTTTTCTGGAACAGGTCGGATTTTGACATCTCTTTTGCCTTTGACGAATAAGAAAGTGTTTTCAGTACCCTCCCCGCGATGGATTTACGCGGGGAGATTTTGTATAATGATAATGGTTGATTTTGCGAAAAGGAGATGAACAACCCATGCAGAAGAAGACGATTCGCGACATCGATGTCCAAGGCAAGGTCGTGCTTTGTCGTGTGGACTTCAACGTACCCATGGAAGAAGGAAGGATCACCGACGACAACCGCATCCGGCAAGCCGTTGCCACCATAAAGCATCTCATGGATAACAAGGGCAAAGTCGTGCTTTTCTCGCACCTTGGCCGTATCAAGGAAAAAGCGGACATGAAGGGAAAATCCCTCGCCCCCGTGGCGGAAAGACTCGCCGAACTGTTGGATACGCCCGTCAAATTCGTCGGCGCGACCCGGGGTGAAGAACTCGAAGCCGCCATCGCTTCACTGAAACCCGGGGCCGTGCTCATGGTCGAGAACACCCGTTTCGAGGATGTCGACGGCAAGAAGGAGTCGAAGAACGATCCCGAACTCGGTCGTTACTGGGCTTCTCTCGGCGACGTCTTTGTCAATGACGCCTTCGGGACGGCCCACCGGAACCACGCTTCGAACATCGGGATCGCCCGACACATGGACGAGGTGGCCGCCGGGCTACTTTTGGAGAAGGAAATCAAGTTCATCGGCGAGGCGATCAAGAACCCCGACCGTCCTTTCGTCGCTCTGCTCGGCGGTGTGAAGGTGTCCGACAAGATCGGTGTCATCGAGAACCTCCTCAAACGCGCCGATATCATCCTCATCGGCGGCGGCATGAGCTACACCTTCATGAAAGCGCAAGGACTCGAGATCGGCACGAGCGTCGTCGAGGAGGACAAGCTCGACCTCGCGAAGAGTCTCTTGGAGAAAGCCGAGGGCAAAATCCATCTGCCCCTCGATTATGTCGTCACCAAGGAGTTCAAGAACGACACGCCTTCCCGGGTGGCCGCCGCCAAGGACATCCGGCCCGACGAGATGGGCATGGATATCGGTCCCGAGACCTTGAAGAAGTATAACGACATCTTGCAGAACGCCGCCACCGTCGTCTGGAACGGTCCCTTCGGCGTGTTCGAGTTCGAGAACTTCGC
>PUKL01000004.1 GCA_003552275.1 Mollicutes bacterium | reverse complement strand
TAGATGGCTTCGGCCACCATCTCTTCGTTGAAGGCCCAAAGATCCTCGATGCTGCCGCCGCCGCGGCCGAGGATGATGACATCGTTATCGGGGTTGGCGCCGGCTTTTTGCAGGTTGTCGCGGATTTCCTCCTTGGCCGCCTCGCCTTGCACGGTGGTGGGATAGACCAGGATTTTCACGAGCGGATAACGGCGGTTGATGATGTGGATGATGTCTTTGACGGCCGCGCCGGTGGCGCTTGTGAGCACGGCCACCTGTTTCGGGAAAGCGGGGAGTTCCCGTTTCCGCTCCTCCTCGAAATAGCCCTTCTTCTCGAGCTCTTCCTTCAGTTCGAGATACCGTCGGTAGAGATTGCCGAGACCCACTTCCTGCATCTCTTCGACATAGATCTGATAGCTCCCGGCCACCTTGAAGACGCTCACATAGCCGCGGACCAGGACACTCATGCCGTCTTTCGGTGTGAAACGGACCTTCCACGCGTTCCCCCGGAACATCACCGCCGAGATGGAGGCGTTGTCGTCTTTCAATGTGAAATAAAAATGCCCCCGGACATTCTTCTTGAAGTTCGACACTTCACCTTCGAGGTGGACGTCTTTGAGATGGGCGTCGTTGTCGAACTTGTATTTGATGTAGTCCGTCAGGGCGGAAACGGTCAAGGGTTTTCTTTCGCTCATGGAATCACGCTTTCCTGATGGTGTTTTTCACATTGTCGAGCACACGGTTGTTGAAGGAGACGTGTTTCTTGTCGCCTTCGTCGGAAAGGAGATGGGTGAGTTCCAACGCCTCGTCGATGACGATCTCCGTCGGAGTTTCGGTGGCGAGCAGTTCATAGGTCGCAAGGCGCAATATGGCCCGGTCGACATAATTCAACCGTTTGATCGTGTAGTTTGTGAGATGGTCGCTGATGATTCCGTCGATTCTCTCGCGCATGGGTAAAAGGCCTTCGAGGACCTCGACGACGAACTCCTCTTCGGGTGTCGTCTCCACGTCGAAACGGAAGGAATCATGGATGTCCATCATGTAGAGGAGTTCAACGATCCTCACCCGGCTTTCGCGGCGGGAGAGTCTCTTCTTCTTGCGCTTTTCACATTCTTTTGTCATAGACCTCACCTGTCACGGATGTCAATAAAAGTGTATCATAAACAAGGCGAAATAGAAAGAGGAAACCCTTTCTCCCCGCTTTCGCAAAATACGCGTTTCCTGCCCCGGAACAAGCGGATGGAAGCCTGCTTCAAAACAGCGATTCTCCCTTGATGGGGCACTTGTGTTATCATGAAGTAAACGAAGGACAAGGAGTCGGTCATCTTGGTCAACAACGATCCTCACCGCCACCCCCACGCTTCACGACGCAGTCTCACCTATGCGAAAAACGGCATGGTCGCCACAAGCGAACCCCATGCCGCGGAAGCGGGAAGAGAGATTCTCGCCCGCGGCGGGAACGCCGTCGATGCGGCCATCGCGACAGCGGCGGCCCTCACCGTCACCGAACCGACCTCGAACGGTATCGGGGGCGACGCTTTCGCCATCCTTTCCCACGAGGGGAAGCTTCACGCCCTGAACGCCAGCGGGAAGAGCCCCGCCGGCATCGACCGGGACAAACTCGTCCGCAAAGGCTTGCAAGAGATCCCCGTGCACGGCGCTCTTCCCGTGACCGTCCCCGGTGCCCCTTCGGCCTGGGTCGAACTGTCCCGACGGTTCGGTGCGCTCTCTTTGCAAGACACATTGGCCCCGGCGATCCGTCTGGCCGAAGAAGGCTTCCCCGTAGCACCCATCGTGGCCCGATCATGGCGGAACGCCTTCAAGGTCTTCGAAAAAAACGACCGTGACGGCAGGTTCGCCGAATGGTTCCGCGTCTTCGCGCCGGAAGGGCGCCCGCCGCAAGCGGGCGAGATCCGTACCTCCCCGGACCAAGCGCGCACACTCGCCCGCATCGCCGAAACCGAAGGAGCATCCTTCTATAAGGGGGAGCTCGCGGAAAAAACGGCCGCGTTCATCCAAAAGCAAGGTGGATTCCTCACGAAAGAAGACCTCCGCGGACATGAACCCTTCTATGTCGACACCGTCGAGGTTCCTTTCAAAGGGCACGAAATCCACGAAATCCCCCCCAACGGACAGGGTCTCGTCACCTTGGCGGCCTTGAAGATGCTATCGGGTTTCGATGCGGAAGCCGCTTGGAACGAAATAGACCTCCATAGAGAGATCGAAGCGTTGAAACTCGCCTTCACCGACGGCAAGACTTTCATCACCGAACTGGAGAAGATGGATGTATCGCCCGCGGATCTTTTGGCCGATGACTATCTCGAAAGCAGGCGACGCCTCATCGGCGAAAAGGCCATCACGCCGAAGGCGGGTTCACCCCGCCGGGGCGGGACCGTCTATCTCGCCACCGCCGACAAAGACGGCAACATGGTCTCCTTCATTCAGAGCAACTACATGGGCTTCGGCTCCGGCCTCGTCGTTCCTTCCACGGGAATCGCTTTGCAGAACAGGGGTGTCTCCTTTTCGCTCGACAATGGGCACGCGAACCGGCTCGAGGGCGGAAAGCGCCCCTATCATACGATCATCCCCGGCTTTCTCACAAAAGACGGCATCCCGCTCGGCCCCTTCGGGGTGATGGGGGGCTTCATGCAGCCGCAAGGGCATCTGCAAGTCGTCTTGAACCTCCTCGTCCGCGGCATGAATCCCCAAGCGGCGCTCGATGCCCCGCGATGGCAGTGGTTGAAAGAAAAAAGGCTCATCGTCGAAGAAGCCTTCCCCGCCCGGTTGGTGGACGCCTTGCGAAAACGGGGCCACTCCGTGGACGTCGAAAGACGCGCGGCCCTCTTCGGGAGGGGACAGATCATCATCCGCGACCCGCAAACCGGCATCCTCGCGGGCGGCACCGAGCCCCGGGCCGACTCCCACATCGCCATTCTATGAAAAAAGCCGCCGAGAGGCGGCTTTTCAGACTTCTTCAGATGGGAAGCACCTCATGGTCGATCATCTCGTGGGTGTCCGTGTCCATCCAGTCGACCTCGACGGTCTCTTCCATGAACCGCATGACCATGTAGGTCGACCCTTCGTTGCGCAAATCCCCGACGGCGCCCGGATTCAAGACGAACTTCTCACGGATCCTTTTGAAGCTTTTGTTGTGGGTGTGGCCGTGGAGGGCGATATCGACCGGTATATCCAACATGCGGTGATAAAGGCTCTCATAACCGGTCTTCACCCGGTAGCGGTGGCCGTGGGTCAAAAGGAGTCTCCTGCCGGCGATCTCCATGACATGTTCGCGGGTGAATCCGGCATCAAAAGGATAGTTCCCTTTGATGGCGAGGACATCATGTTCCAACAGGCGTTTTTGCTTCAATTCGGAATCCCCGAGGCTGATGATATAGTCTGAGTCTTCTTTGTGTTTGGCGACGATTCTTGCAAACCGTTTTTCGTCGCCGTGGATGTCGCTCATGACGACGACCTTCATGGATTTCCCCTCCCTTGAAAGCTTGGAACCTCTATGCGAATCCCTTCAAAAACAACGTAACCGACATATCCGCACAAACGGGACCGCCCTCCGTTCAGCGTTTGTCGCGAAGATGGGCGATGACCTTGTCGAGACAACGTTTCCGGTGGGAAATTCTTCCCTTGACATCGGCCCCGAGCGAGGCCAGGGTCTCCGAATGACCGACGGGGATGAAGACGGAATCGTAGCCGAAGCCCTCCTCCCCTTCGATGGCAGTGTGGATATAGCCGGGGAGCGTGCCTTCGAAAGTCATCTCCCTGCCGTCTTCGCATAGGAGGACCATGACCGTCCGAAAGAGCGCCGACCGGTTGCTCTC
>PUKL01000142.1 GCA_003552275.1 Mollicutes bacterium | reverse complement strand
TCAACCGTATGACCACCGACCTCATACCGGATGTGAACATCCCCTATGCGGTCGTGGTGACCACGTATCCGGGGGCCACCCCCGAAGAAGTCGAACGGGATGTGTCCATCCCGCTCGAGAGTGCCTTCCTGACCACATCCAATGTCCATCAGGTGACCACGGACTCCAGGGAGAACTACTCCATGGTCATGATCGAGTTCCGCCCCGAGACCGACATGGACAGCGCCCTCGTCGAGATGCGTGAAGACCTCAATCTCGTTTTGGACCAATTGCCGGATGATGCCGGCAATCCCGCCATCATCCGCTTGAATCCCGATATGCTGCCCATCATGAACTTCAGTGTCTCTTATGAAGGGAAGGGCCGGGAAGAACTCACTGAATGGGTCGAAGAGACACTCCGTCCCCGTCTGGAGCGTATTCCCGGAGTTGCGACCATCAATGTCTCAGGCGGGTTCGAATCGGAAATCCGGGTGACCATCGACCAAGACAAGATTGATGATTACAACCAGGATATCGAGAAAGAGATCGAAAGGTTCATCTCGATGTTGCGAGATCAGGAATTTCACGACCAAGCGGATGAACTCGAGAACATGGAGATCAAGCTCGACAAGAAATTTATCGGGCAGATTTTGCAAGCGCAAAACTTCAGCTTTCCTTCCGGCTTTTTGGAAGTCGACGGCATCGAATACATGGTTCGCGTCGGAGACGCTTTGGGCAGTCTCGAAGAAATCCGCAAACTGAAGATCTTCGAGTTGGATTTTCCCGGCTTTGAAGCGCCGACCGTCACTGTCGAAGATGTCGCCGACGTCTCGTTCGTCGATGCGCGCGAAAGGCAGTATTCCAAAGTCAACGGCGAGGATGTCATAACCTTGAGTGTGCAAAAGAGTGGAGAATACGCGACCACCGATGTGACGAAGGACATCCATGCCGCTTTCGCTGAATTGGCGGAAGAAGACGATTTCGAGGCCACCATCCTCCTCGACCAGGGAGAATACATCGAAATGGCCACGGGTTCGGTCATCCAGAATCTCATCATCGGCGGCATCCTCGCCATCGTGATCCTTCTTTTCTTCCTAAGAAGCGTCCGGATGACCTTCATCGTCGGTGTGGCCATCCCCGTGAGCCTCTTGTTCGCGGTCATCCTCATCTATCTCGCCGGCATCACGCTGAACATCGTTTCACTCGGCGGCCTCGCCCTCGGTATCGGCATGCTCGTCGACAACAGCATTGTCGTGATCGAGAACATCTTCCGGATGAAAAACGAGGGTGCCTCCAACAAGGATGCGGCCGTCTATGGCGCCCACCAGGTCGCCGGAGCCATCATCGCTTCCACCCTCACCACCATCGGTGTGTTCTTGCCGATCATGTTCATCGAGGATTTCATCCGGGAAATCTTCTATCAGTTGGCTCTCACCATCACGTTCAGCCTGGCCGCGTCGCTTCTCATCGCTTTGACCTTCGTGCCGGCGATCGCCAACCGTCTTCTCCGGATTGATGTGGAGAAAAAGACGCGGGCGACCGTCCTCGACAAAGTGAAGAACACCTACGAGAAAGTGTTGAATTTCTTCTTCAAATTCCGTCCCGCTGTCCTCGCGGCGGTCGTCGTGTTGTTTTTCGCCGCCTTCTTCCTTTCCATCTCGCGGGGATTCGAATTCTTCCCGGCCACTGACGAAGGGGCCATCCGGGCCACCGTGGAAATCGATCCCGAACACCCCGTCGATTTCGAGACTTTCGCGACGAAGATGGACGAACTCTATCTCGATTTGCGGGAATTCGACGATATCGAGACCGTGGGCATCTCCTTGGGCGGACAACTGGCCATGATGGGCTTCGGTTTCGGATCCTTCGACCGTGCGAATGTGAACATCGTCCTACGCGATGACAGGACCTATTCGACCCAGGAGGTCGCCGACATGATCGGCGAACTCCTCGAGTCCGACTATGACATGTTCATCACGAGCGTCGCCGGGACGGAAATGGACATGGCGGCCTTGTTGGGAGAAGGCATCCAGGTACGCATCAAAGGACCGGAGTTGGACACTTTACGGTCGGAGGCTTTAGATTTCGCCGACGCCCTTGCGGATATCGAGGGCTTGCGGAACATTGATCCGGGTCTCGGTCGTCCGCTCCAAGAAATCAAGGTCACCGTCGACAAGGATGAATCGATCAAATACGGCCTCACCGTCGGTCAAGTGCTCATGGCCACCGCCGAGTATCTCGAAGGCCCCGAGAGGATCACCCAGGTCCGCATGAACGGAAGGGCCTATTCGCTCTATGTGTATGAAGAAGGGCAAGAACGCCGTACGAGCATCCCCGACCTCGATACACTGAAAGAGCTCGTGATCGCCACGAGTCCCCTGGGTGAACCCGTCATGCTCGCCGATGTCGCCGAGGTCGGCATCCAACAGGGCTTCGCCGCCATCACCAGGGTGGACGGGGCGCGTGCGGTGACGGTCAGCGCGGATATCGAGACGGGATACAACGCTTCTCTCGTCGCTCGTGACGTCGAGGAGCTCCTCGACGGATACGAGTTCCCCACGGGCTATGATTATGAAGTCCTCGGTGAAGACGAAGAGATCATGGCCGCCATCGACACCCTGATCCTCGTGGGAAGTCTCGGCATCCTGTTGGTCTATATGATCATGGCCAGCCAGTTCCAGTCCTTCGTCTATCCGCTCATCATCATGTTCACGATTCCCTTGGCCTTCACCGGCGGATTCGGTATCCTCTATCTCTTCGGCATGCCCGTGAGTATCGTCGCCATCATCGGTCTCATCATCCTATCCGGTGTTGTCGTCAACAACGGCATCGTCCTCGTCGACTACATCAACAAGCTCCGTGAACAAGGCCTCCCCTTGAAAGAGGCCATCGTCGAAGGCGGAAAGACCCGTCTCCGTCCGATCTTCATGACGGCCTTGACCACCATCTTGGCCCTCACCGCACTCGCCGTGGGCATCGGCGACGGTGCCGAACTCATGCAGCCCATGGCCATCACGGCGATCGGCGGTCTCGTCTATGCGACGTTCCTCACCATCTTCATCGTTCCCGTCATCTACTACAGTCTCACACTCCACGGCCGCTACATCATCGGTGGTTTCCTCACCGTGCTCGGTCTCGGTCTCGGCATCTATTGGCTCGTGGTCGGAACTTATGCTTACGGCGCCGTGTCGCTCTCCGTTGCTTTGATTGCAGCTCTTTTGATGGTCTTTTATCCCCTCATCCTCCAGAGTGAAGGAAGTGAGAATAAGTGAGTCAAGTGGTGAACCACAAGCGAGAGGCCATCCTGCAGGCCGTCCTCACGTGTCTTCTCGGAGGAGACGGTGAGGAGAAGCTGACCATCGCGAATGTCGCGAAAAGACTCGACATCGGAAAAAGCACCGTCTACGAATACTTCGAGAACAAGGAAGAACTCGTAAAAGGCGCTTTGGAACTCGCCTTCGAGAGAAACGCTCCCGTCTTCGCCGACGAAGCGGAATGGAAAGAATTATCCTTCCGCGACGCCTTCTTCCGTTTTGTCGGTGCGCTCATCGACTCCACGCTGGACAACCAGAAACTCGAGACACTCACCCACCATCCGGAAGTGGCCGTCCTCTCTCGCGAGACCAAGCGTGCGTTGAAAAGGAAGATGCGGAGGATGGTCGAAGACATCCGGCGCAGACTCGCCGAGATTCTCGCGAAAGGCGTAGAAGAGGCTGAACTCGCGGGAGACATCTCTCCGACCCGCCAAGAGACCATCGAGATGCTGGTGTTCGGTGTGGTGATGTCTTTCGGCGACCCCGTCCGGAAACGGGACCGGCAAGCCGCTTTGGACGACCTCTATGAGAGTGTGAAACTCCTTCATCGTTGAACTCATGAAGCGTATATGAAAAAGTCGCCTTCCTTG
>PUKL01000012.1 GCA_003552275.1 Mollicutes bacterium | reverse complement strand
GTCGATGCCGGGACGGACATTCGAAATCTCGGCCGTGGGCGCTTCATAGACTCTCTCGATGAGGAAATCATGGGTGTCGACGGTCTCGGTCTTCTTCTCTTCGTCGTCGAGCCAGGTCATGATGACCTCGATGGTGTAGTCTTGATCAGTGTCGAGATGTTCGAAATAGAGATCCTCCGTCGTTTCATGGAGTTCCAACATGTCCTTGATGCGGGCGAGGACCACGCCGTCCGCCACGAGACGGACTTCGAGTTCTTCTATGACCTCGTCGACATCGTTGACGCGGAGGTCGAATCGGACGGTGTTCTGTTCGAATTCGATATTCCTGAGGGAAGCGTTGGGCGATTCTTCCTCGCCGCGGCAGGCGAGGGTGGTGAAAGTGACGAGGATAGCGATGATGACGAGCGCGAATCTTTTCATAAGTAGTCTCCTTTGCAAGATGTGTATCTTTATGCGGGCTGAAAGCCTCATAGGCTTTTCAGGACATAGAGGGCGGTCTCCAACTCCTCATCGAGGTAGTCGGTGTCCTTCAAGGCGGCGAGGGCGCCGTCGGGGGTGAAGATCTGGCCGAGACGGCGGCGGGTCTTGTGAAAATCCTCCATGGCGGCCGGGGAAGGAGCCATGTAGGTGTGTTCTTTCATGAATTCGACCATGCACCAGACCAAGAAGATCTCTTCGTCGGTGAGCCTCTCCAAGGCCTTCTCGTGTTTCCTCTTGGCTTTGAAGAAGGCTTCGGTGGGCACATGGCGCAGGCCGGTCTCCTCTTGGGCGCGTGCATCGGCGGCACGCATGTTCTTGCCGGTCGCGATGATTTTCAGGATGCGTCTTTTCGTCCGTTTTCGCATACAACGATCAGTGGAGGGAGAAGAACTCCTCGACGATCTCGTAGGGTCGGGTGACGAAATCGAAACGCAGTTCCCTGCCCGGCAAGTGGAGAACGATGTGACCGTACTTGAGTCGCCGTCCCATGCGGGTGCTCTCGACGGTGATCTCGTTGACGGCTTTCAAGGGGATGAAGCGGTGGCGCTTGAACGCCCTGCCGATGTGGTCGATGAAACGTTTGTCGGTGAGTTCGAGCGTGCGGACGCGGGTCCTCAGCACATAGGCGATATAGATGATGAAATAGAGACCGATGAGACCGTAAAACACATACTGCAACGCGGCGATATCCGCCTCGAAGAAGACGAAATAGGCCACACCGAGCAAAACCAGAAGATAGAGCAACATGAATTTCCGCGCAAAGAAGCCGATGGTCGCCCACATGGAGAATTTGGCGGTGATCAGGGTTTGTTCTTCTTTTACGTCCATGTCCTGCCTCCCTTCAAGGATAGTGTAATTATACCATGATTGGAGGCCCTTGGGTCAGTCTTTTCCCCCGTCTTCCCCCGTGGGGACGACGAAGGCGCTGTTTTTCATCATGAGAAAGAGGGTCAAGAATCCACAGAAAAGCAGTGTGGCGCCGAGGAGTTCGAGACTCTCTTCGAAAAGGTTGTCGATGAAATAGAATCCGAGACGACGACCTTTGTCGGCATAGTGGTCGCTCGCGATCTGCCAAGCTTCGATCTCCAACAGGTTGAAACGGTCGATGATGGCGTCCCCCAAGCGGGGATGCCAGTCGTTGAAGTGTCTGGTGGCGCTGGCCAAAGCCACCGCGCCATAGACGAAATAGCCCGCGATGAGAAACTTGAAGGCCCGCTTGTGGATGAAGAGGAGTTTCCTGATGCGGACCAGGGAGAAGACCATGAGGAAGCCGATCGCGCCATAGATCGCGACTTCGATGAGGATGCCGAGCTCCGAGCGGTAGCCTTCCTCGATGCCGAGAAGGTGGGTCGTGACGTTGCGCACGAGATGACGGATGTTGCCGGTGTCTTCCAAGAGCATGAACGCCACGACGAGGGCGAAAAGGAAGAACCGGCCGAAATAGCGGTGCTTCTTCGCGAGCATGATGCCGCTCAGAAGACAGAGGACGATCACAGAGGCAAGGTTCATGGCGTATTGCATGAGTTCCACGGGGCCGCCCTCGGTGAACATCTGATACCAAAGCAGCGGCGTGTCGGCAATGTTCTCCTTGAGCAAATCCGCAAGGCCGAAGTAGTTGTACACATCGACGAGGACGACGGCCACGATGGAAAGTGTGAGTAGAACGATCATGACGGCGAGGATGATGAAGCCGGCCTTGACGCGCTTCGTCTGCATGGTCATACCCCTTCCCGGAGTGGTTTCTTCGTCCATTATATACGATTTCCACCGATTAGGAAAGGGAGGGTGGGTCACTTGAAGGAAAGGGGCGGATATACTATAATGGGTAGGACGAAAACCCCGCGTGTCGTTTTCGGAAAGGAAGGTGTTCCCCGTGGCAAAAGATAAAAGACGCATCTCCCTCGAGAGGGCGGAAACCTTGAAAAGCCGGATCGAGGACTATCTCGAAGCCCGAAAGACCATCCCCAAGGGCTTGGAAAAAAAAGAGGCCCTGGCGGAACGAAAAAGACGCATCCTCGAGCATCTCGGAGGTAAAGAAGCGGATTGGGCGGATCATCGTTGGCAACTGGCCAACCGGATCGACGACATCGACACGCTGAAAGCCCTCATCAACCTCACCGAAGACGAGATCGCCACCATCCGCAAGGTCGACAAGATGTTCCGCTGGTCGATCTCGCCCTATTATCTCTCGTTGATCGATCCCGACGAACTCATCGACCCCATCAAACTCATGGCCATGCCGACCTATCTCGAGATCGAGGACGAGACGACGGGACTCGATCCCATGGGTGAAGAATACACCAATCCGGCCGGCTCCATCACGAGACGTTATCCGGACCGGCTCATCATCAACGTGACGAACGAATGTGCGATGTATTGCCGCTTCTGCCAACGCCGGCGGAACATCGGCACGAAGGATGTGGCGACACCGAAAGACCGAGTGCAAGAATCCATCGACTACATCAGAGAGAACGAAGAAATCCGCGATGTGCTCATCACGGGCGGCGACCCTTTCACTCTTTCCGACAAACGCATCGAATGGATCCTCAAGGAACTACGGTCCATCCCCCACGTCGAATACATCCGTTTCGGCTCGCGCACACCCGTGACAATCCCGCAACGCATCACGGAAGAATTCGTGGCGATGTTGCAGAAGTATCACCCCGTCTATGTCAACACGCATTTCAACCACCCGATGGAAATCACGGAAGAATCCAAGGCGGCTTGTGAACGACTCGCCAATGCCGGCATACCTTTGGGCAACCAGGCCGTGCTCTTGAACGGCGTCAACAACGACAAGTACGTCATGCGGGTCTTGAACCACGAACTCTTGAAGATCCGGGTGAAACCCTATTACATCTTCCATGCGAAAGCCGTGCGCGGCACGCGGCATTTCAACACCTCGATCGACGACGGCATCGAGATCATGGAGTATCTCCGGGGCTACACGAGCGGTATGGCGATCCCGACCTACATCGTCAATGCCCCCGGCGGCAAAGGCAAGACCCCCATCCTGCCCGAGTATCTCGTGAGCCGCGGCAAGGATTATTTCACCATCCGCACTTGGGAGGGGGAGGTCTTGCGACACGAGAACCACCCCACCCTGGATATCGAAGAAGCCTTGAAGAAAAAACGTCGGTAAAAACGAAGAATCCCGCCTGATGGCGGGATTCTTTCATCAATCGTCAGTCGACTTCAAAGGCCTCTCAAGAGTTTTTCCAGATACTCGCGGAAAGGGCCTTGCAAGGCGGGATCGCGCAAGGCGAACTCGACCGTGGCCTCCAAAAACCCTTGTTTGTCGCCGACATCGTAGCGTTTCCCCTCGAAAGCGTAGGCGTGGACGGGCTCTTCCTTGGACAGCAAAAGCAAGGCGTCGGTGATCTGGATCTCGCCGCCTTTGCCGGGCGGGGTCT
>PUKL01000113.1 GCA_003552275.1 Mollicutes bacterium | reverse complement strand
TCTTCGTCGCAGTCGCCGTGGGCGTCGGCATGCCTGAATGGGCGACCATCCTCTGGGGCGGTATCCTCTCGGCCCTCTATTGGTCCTTCATGCCCTATTTCCTGCGCCCCTATTCCCGTGCAGTCATTGAAAGCGACGATTTCACCCTCGGACACCCCTCCGCGATCCTTGCCCTCGTTTCCGCGACCATCGCCAAATTTGTCGGAAACAAGGAAAAATCCACCGAAGACATCAAACTGCCGAAATCGCTGGGCTTCTTCCGTGAGATTTCCATCATGGGTGCGATCATCATCTTCGTCACCTATTTGGTGAGCGGTCTCACGATCGGTGAAGGTTTCCGCGGTGAAGGTATCACCGAAGTCGCACTGTTCCCCTATGCACTCGAACAGGGCCTCACCTTCGGTATCGGTATCATCATCCTCCTCCAAGGTGTGCGCATCTTCGTCAACGAGATCGTACCCGCCTTCGAGGGTATCAGCACGAAACTCATCAAAGACGCGCAACCGGCGTATGATGCTCCCATCTTCTTCAACTACAAGCCGAACGCCGTCATCATCGGCTTCATCATCGCCTTCATCACTTCGACCATCGCCATCGTCATCTTCAACAACCTCGGCCTCTTCCTCGTCGCGATGTTGCCGCTTGTCATCCCGAGCTTCTTCGAATGCGGACTCGCGAGCGTCATGGCCGAAGGCCAAGGCGGACTCCGGGGCGCGATCATCGGCACCTTCTTCGCCTCCATCGTCATGGTGCTCCTCCTCGGTGTGAGCCTTTGGATCTTCCAAGACACCATCATCGACTGGATGCTCATCTTCGGAGGCAACGACATGAGCCTCTGGGGTAGCGTGACCGGCGGAATCGCCGAATTCTTCGCTTGGGTTTTCGGCTGATAGGTTGATAAGCCATGCCTGACCATCGGGACTATTTCGCCCATGTGACAGAGCTCCTTGAAGAAATCGTCGAGAACGAAGCATCCGCGCTCGACGAGGCCGTCGAGATGTTGTATCGGGCGACCATCGAGAAGAGGAACCTCTTCGTCTTCGGCGCGTCGCACGCCGGCATCATCAGCCAGGAACTCGCCTATCGCGCCGGCGGCCTCGCCACGATGAATCCGATCCTCCCCACGAGTCTCATGCTGGACGAGAAACCCATCACGTTCACTTCCAAGATGGAAAGACTCGCAGGCTATGGGAGACTCATCGCCGAAACCGTCCCTTTCCAAAAAGGAGACGTGCTCATCGCCCACTCCGTCTCCGGCCGCAACACCGTTATGATAGATTTGGTCCTCGAGGCGAAAGCGCGCGGGGTGAAGATCATCGCCCTGACGAACCTCCGCTATTCAAAAAATGTCGAAAGCCGGCACGAAAGCGGAAAACGCCTCTTCGAACTCGCCGACCTCGTCATCGACAACCACGGTGACAAAGGGGATGCGGCGATCAAGTTCGAGGGACTCGCCCAGAAGGTGGGACCGACGAGCACCGTCATCGGCGCGACGATCGTGAACAGCCTCGTTGTCGGTTTGACAGAGAAACTCCTGCAAAACGGTCATGATGCGCCGATCCTCCACAGCGCCAATGTGGACGGCGGTGACGAACACAACAGGAAAGTCTTCGAAAAACACAAAGGGAACATCTTCTATCTGTAACAATGAAGGGCGCCGGAAATCCGGCGCCCTTGTTTTTGTCATTGGTCGAAGACGATTTGTCCATCCACCATGGTCTTTTTGACGGCAAGGCCATCATCGAGAAAGACGAGATCGGCCGCCTTGCCGATGGCGATGGAACCCGTCTCGTCAGCGATTCCCAAAGTTTTCGCGGGGTTCAAAGAGAGCATCCGCGCCAGCGCGGGCAAGGTCGCATCGGCGGCCTTTTTCATGTTGGCGAGCGCTTCGTCCATCCGCAGGGTGCTTCCCGCGAGCGCGCCATCGGTGAGTCGCGCCACCCCGTCTCGCACGACGACGTCGAGACCTCCCAAGCTGTAGGTGCCGTCTTCGAGACCTTTGGCCCGGATGGCGTCGCTCACGAGGGTGATGCCGTCCGCGCCCTTCGTCTTTTCGAGGAGCCGGAGGGTGTCGGGGGCAAGGTGGATGTTGTCGGCGATGACTTCCGCCATGATCTCATCATGGGCGAGGGCCATCCCCGCGAGCCCGAGGTCCCTGTGATGGATGCCCCGCATCGCGTTGAAACAATGTGTGACCCGGCTTATCCCTAGGGAGAGGGCCTTTTTGACATCCGCCGCTTTGGCATCCGAGTGGCCCATGGAGATGATGACATCTTCACGGGCGAGGGCTTCCAAGAAGGCTTCATCCTGCACTTCCGGGGCCAACGTGATGATGCGGATGAGGCCGCGGGCGGCTTTTTGCAGGCGTTTGAAGGTCTCCATGTCGCCTTTTTGGATATGACTTTCATTCTGGGCGCCCTTGAACTTCGCATTGATGAAGGGGCCTTCCAAATGGATTCCCAAGTTTTTCGCGCCGGGGGAAGAACTCTCGGCGAGCGCTTCGAGAGCGCGCAAGACGTCTTCTTCGCTCATGGTCGTTGTTGTGGCCAAGAAGCCCGAGACGCCCTCTTTGACGAGATTCTCGGAGATACGGTTGTTCGCTTGGGGATTAGCGTCCGAGAAATCATCGCCCTTTGTGCCGTGCACGTGGGTGTCGATGAAACCGGGCATGACGATGAGCCCGGCAAGCGAGACGCCGCCGGCGGGGGCGGCTTCGGCACGGCCGAAATCCTTGATCCGCCCGTTTTCGATGACAATGTAGCCGTCATGCAAAACGGTCTCTTCGGTGACGATGTCGACATCTTTGATAAGCATCCGACCACCTCCGGGTTCGTCTTCATTATACACCATGCCCATTCACGTGAGAAACAATGGGCACAAAGCAAGGTTCAGGAAGTCTCTTGTTGGAGCTTTCCGGCCATGGTGAGATATTTCTCCGCGACCTTGTCGAAAGGGATCGCGAGTTTTTCCGAAAGGCCGATCTCATGCTTGAATAAAGCGACATTATGCCATAGGAGGCACTGGTAGAGGCGGAAGATGCGGAGGAGTCTTTCCTCATCGGCCGAGGGGTCTCTGCCGAGATAGACCGGCAGGAGCCGCAAGGCGTGCGTGAAGTCGATGTTGCCGAAACAGGCGATGTCATGGAAGGGATGCCCCATCCCCGTGAACTCCCAATCGGTCAAGAAGAGACCTTGGTCGGTCACGATGAAGTTCGAGGGTTGGGCATCGCCATGGATGAGGACGGGCGCGGGGTCGGTCATCTCTTTGCGAAACGACTGCAGGTGGGCTTTGGCCAGATGGTAGGCTTTTTCATGCGTCTTTCCCAGTTTCTTGACGTGTCCCTCATAACGTTTGAGTCTTTGGAAGGGGTTGTATAGATGCGGGCTTCTGAGGCCGCTTTCATGGAGTTTTTTTAGCGTGGCGGCGACAGCTTCGAGATGTTCGGCCGGGTCCTTCTCGTGCAAGGGCGTCCCCTCGACATAGCCCGCGATCTTTTCGCCGCTCGCCTTGTCGAGGTGGATGGTATCGTTGTTCAAGCGGAGGGGCCGGATCAATTCGAGATGATGGGCCTCCGCTTGTCTGTCGACGAACTTCTCGGCCCCCTTGCCGAGGATGCGGAAGGTGTAGGTGTCTTTGTCCGCCCGCACCACATAGGTGTAGTTGGACATGCCTCCCATGAGTCTTCGCTCGACCTTGGTCTTTTCGGGGGGACTGTGCAGAACTTCTTCGGCGAGTGACTTGATTTGTTGTTCGTGGTTTTTATCCATAACGGCCTCCGGTGTAGTGTACTCGGTTACTGTTACAGAATAGATAAAAGTGGGCGAAGTGTCAATGGAAAAACATCATCTATCCGACGTATTCGGAAGAAAAATCCTCGCAAAGAGGGTATAATACAGAGGAAAGCTCGAATACGACAAAAGGAGAAGGCCCATGATCGACAGAATCGCCATATTCATCGACGG
>PUKL01000122.1 GCA_003552275.1 Mollicutes bacterium | reverse complement strand
CAAGGACGCGTCATCAATTTTTGCGCATACCTTTTTACGGTTGTTTGGGTTCTTGTTGTCTGCCCAGCTGTTTGCTATGCCGAAGTGCTCCCGCATGAAAGGATCATATTCATACTTATCAGTAACGGGTGTTTGAAAATCGGTCACATGTAACAATAAGAATGTCTCAAAGGAGAAATTGTTATGAAAGACGAGATTAGGCACACCAGAGAAGTTTCCGGCCTTTTCTTGTTTGCTTGATTCGCGTTTGATTCTTTGCATTTTTTTGAATCGGGTATCGCTTGAAGTGAGGGCGTCGACATCAAGTATCACCCAGACAGGGATCTCATCGTGTTTTCGTTGGTCGAAAGAGTTCTCATCTCCCTTCTTGACACGGATACGAAGATGACAGACACGACTATTGATATCGATTGCCTTGAAATAATCCTGCTCCACTACCCCATCCACATACAGTATTATATCTTGCTTTAGTTTTCTACTCGTTCTTTTTGATGGCTTCCGCGTTTTTTTCGCCATTGTTCAAGTACTTCATCAAAGTCGGGATGGGGGAGCGTTCCAATTTGATTCTTGGCATATAGGTTTTCAAATTTGTGTTTATTGCGCACCTCTTTGAAATCACCTAAAGAAACCATTTCCACATAATCCTCGGTTCGATGGAAAAAGTTCATTTGTTCTTTGCGGAACAGCAAAGGTGTCAGAAGCTTGATGTCATGTGCGCTCATGATGAATTGGGCGCCATCGTTGGCTTGACTGTTCATTATCTTGATGAGTTCTCTTGCCAGTCGGTAATGAAGACTGTTATCAAGCTCATCGATGAACAAGATATCCCCTTTTTCAATTGTAAACATGACCAGGAGCAATAGATTTGCAAACTTATTTGTGCCAATAGAGTCAAAAAGGTTTGAAGGGACCGAGATTTCTTGATTGCCTTTCCTGTAAGTGCTCTTCAGTTTTAATACCTTGAGTAGGGTTTCAAGACTTTTCTCATCGGTATCCTTTCTGATTTTTCTAATCAGTTTCAACATGTCTTCATCCGTCATGCCTTCCACACCGTAATCATCAGTGATTTCTCGTTTGGTCAATGAGACATCGGCTTTGGATAGAAAGGAGTTGAAAAGTTCGTGTTTGTCGGGATCCTTCATATATTCAACGACGAGATTCATGAAATAGATGGGATTCTGGTTGTCGAAAAAACGGATTCGATTGAAAAAGGTTTGAATGTTCTTTGCATGGGTTATATCCAACTTTTTGGAAAAATCAAGAGCTTTGGCTATAAACAATTCATTGCTGTCCAAATACTTGTAAGTTTCTTCAAGCAATGACTCATTGAAGAAACGGCGGTCCAACGACTCCCTAGGTTCACCTTCTTCACGATAGAATGCACACTTATCGTTGATAAAGAGATATTCGTTCAAACTATCATGAGTTACCACATCGATGCCATAAACATATACATGTTCGTTCTCTTTGAACTCGACTTCAAACTCGATTCCATTCTCTTTCTTAAAGAAATTCTTGAAAACACTGAATGGAAACTTTTCTAGATTGCCCCTTTCAAACAGTTCTTTAAACGTTTGGACAGCATTTACGAAACTCGTCTTCCCTGAATTGTTGGCTCCATAGAGAATGGAACTCTTTAGTACATGTGTGCCATGTAAATCGAAACAATTTTTCCCTTTGCTGACTTTCATATCAAGTTCGATTTGCTCATCAAAAAGTTTGAATCCGGCTACTTTGAAATTTAGAAGCATCTCACTTCCCTCCTCCGTTGCATATATAGTATATACAAAATGCAAAAAAAAATGCAAAACAAATAAAAAAATGACGTTACAACCATTCAATAATCCTATTTTATGCGTTATATACGCAATATATGACAAAGAATGTGATGGTTTGACATTGTCCTACCGAATATTCATCATCCAACTATAAAACAGAAACTTGAACTGGGTGTTGTTTTCGTATGTTAGCCAAATGACTATAGATGAAGTCACTTCTCTTTTCCGTCCTACTATATAATAGTGGAAGAGAACGAATCAGGAAGAACAGTGTTATAAGGATATGAGGCTCACCACAAGCTAACTGATTTTTAGAGACCCAGTTGGCCATCAACTTATGTGTTTAGCTTTTCAACACCCATCCAGTCAAAGTCTGCTTTCAAGATATTTTTCCGAGATAAAATATTGAAGGTTTGTGGGATATTTGCATTTCCAGCATACAAAGACATTGAAGAGAGCCTTTTCGGTTTCAGGCTTTGAACTCATTGTGAGTCAATCTTCTAGAGAAAACTGCACTCTTTTTCCCAATCCGCCGGCAATCCGATACACCATCGATAGTGTGGGAGAATGCTTACCGTTTTCGAACCTGGATAGATTGGACTTCTTGATACCGGTCCGTCTAGCCAGCTCTTCTTGTGTGATTCCTTGTTCAATACGGTGGCTGATGAGCTCTTTGATCACTTCATATTGAGGTCCCAGTTCCGCATAAGCTTTAGCGAGCTTTTTGTCCTTTAAGGCTTGCTCTTTATATTGTGAGTATGTTTTATTTGCCATTTCTACCACTCCTTTCAAGATAGTCAGCTTTATAGGCGAAGGCCTTATCGGTCTCTTTTTGCGGTGTCTGTTCCGTCTTCTTGACAAATCCGTTCAGAAGGACCACTTTTTTATCTTTGATGAAGAAAAAGAAGACCCTGGCGATGTTCTTCGATGAATGGGTTCGAAACTCAAACATGTTGCCTCCTCCATTATCACTAATCTGCAAGTGCAAATTATCATAAATGATAACATAATGTCAATGCCGACTATCGAAACATCCATGCCGACAAGTATCTCATATGGCTTTCCGGTAGAGTTTGCCGTGTCTATTGCTCTCCCACAATGTCGAAGCAGTTGGGAGATTGGCGGTGATTATGATAAAATTGGTTTGGAAGCCATATCCCCACGGAGGTAACCCATGCTGAAAGGCAAAGTCGCCAGTGAAGGCCATGCTTTGGGAAAAGCCTTGAAAATGGAAAAGGAAACGATCGAGGTAGAGCAAGAATCCACAGAGAATGTGGAAAAAAGCATCGCGGACTTCCACCAAGCCTTGGAAAATAGCAAGGAAGAACTGGAAAGATTGCGTGAAAAGACCAAGAAAGATTTGGACGAAGAACATGCCGCCATCTTCGACGCCCACATCGAAATGGTGCAGGACCCCGAGATCAAAAAAAACGTTGTAGAGAAAATCAAAACTGAGAAAATCAATGCCGCTTATGCATACAAGACGGTCACCGACGAATTCAAGGCGATGTTTTCCGCGATGGATGACGAATACATGCGCGAAAGAGCGGCCGATATCGCCGATATCCAAGAGCGGATCATCGGCCATCTCACCGGCCAAAAGAAAAAGGACACCGCCCTTTTGGAAGAGGATGTCATCATCATCGCCAAGGATCTCTCCCCGAGCGACACCGCCGCTTTGGATTTTTCCCGGGTCAAAGGGTTTGTGACCGAAAAAGGCGGTGTGACCTCGCATACGGCCATCATCGCCCGCGCCTTCAACATCCCCGCCTTGGTGGGTGTGGAAGGCGTCATGGAAGCGGTGGAAGAAGATGCATTCCTCTTTCTTGATGCATCGAAAGGACAACTCACCGTGAACCCCGATGATGATGCAATCAAAAAAGCAAAAGAGATGATCCGCAAGGAAGAGAGAGAAAAAGAGGAACTCGCCTCTTTCGCCAAAAAGAAGACGAAGACGAAAGACGGTCACGACCTGCCCCTCTTCGCCAACATCGGCACCCCCGAAGAGATTGTCGCCGTGAAAGGACAGGGGGCCGAAGGCATCGGGCTCTTCAGGACCGAGTTCCTCTTCATGGAGAAGAAGGAGATGCCTTCCTTGGAAGAACAGATCGATGCCTATCAAAAAGTGTTCGACGCCATCCAACCCGTCATCGTCCGCACCCTTGATGTCGGCGGCGACAAGGAACT